>CAYMWC010000183.1:0-11797 GCA_964393695.1 uncultured Pleurocapsa sp. | reverse complement strand
TAGGAGTCTCTTCAGTGGTAGTTGGTGTTTCCCCCTCGCTGATAGGAGTCTCTTCGGTAGTTGGTGTTTCCCCCTCGCTGATAGGAGTCTCTTCGGTAGTTGGTGTTTCCCCCTCGCTGATAGGAGTCTCTTCAGTGGTGGTTGGTGTTTCCCCCTCGCTGATAGGAGTCTCTTCAGTGGTGGTTGGTGTTTCTTCGTTTGGTATTTGACTGGGGGTTTCCCCAGGATTTGGTCCTGTAATATCAGACTGATTCCCAGATTGAGCAAAAACTGCTGGAGTGCTAATTAATGTCCAAATTAGAACTAAAGTTATTTTGATAGGCAATTGTAGTAGTTTCATGTTGATATCTCTCTAGAAGGTAATAATTTTAGAATGTAAAAGTATAGCCAAAGCCAAAAATAAATCTTGTTCCATCTCCTGCTTCACCAGTAACATCAGTAATAGCAGGTACTAAGACAAGAGGTAAGTTTCTAAACAAAACTAAAGGAACACCAAGGGTTAAATCTTGACCAGTCCATTCAGCTACAAAAGCAACAGGTTCAATTATCTTGAGTGCTAAACTCCCAAATACTCCGATTGTTTCATCGCCATTATCAATATCGGACTCGGAACGAAATTGGCCACCTCCTGCTCCTAACGAAGTATATATTTCACTGAAAGGTTTAGTTCGATCCTTGCTCAGCTTAAATCTTTTAGTAACAACTCCATATACTGAAGAACCACCATCGGTATTTCCCCAGGTAGTTGCACCTTGTACTCCTACGGCAGCAGCAAAGTCTTCTGGTAAACGACGGTGTAATTTAAAGTTAATTGCTCCATCGCGAAAAGGCGCACTAACGTCAACTAAACTGACTCCAATTTGCGCTCCAATATTCTTTTGAGGATTACCCAGACCAAAACCTAAGCCAATAACTCCATCGGACTCATCTTTAAAGCGAACACGTTCTTGAAACCCAAAACCAATACCACCAGTTCCCCAAAATGCTCCATAAGCCGATGGGTTAATAATTGTAATACTAGGCGAGGCTCTATAGGGCTGTTCGGGGAAAGGAACTAGTAAGGGTATTCTTTTCGGTTCAAATCTTTCTCCTCCCATTGGCTGGCGACGCAGAGAAGGAGTCCCTTTTTCTGGAGTAGATAATGACTCTGGAGATCCTAAAGGATCCATGGCAACGGTTTGAGATATTTTTAAATTACTCAAAAAAGTCAATTTAAATGGCGACTTTGGTGGGGTGAAGGTGTTCGAGTTATTTGATGTGTAAGTTGTTGGCAAATTAGACAAGCGATTCTTAGTAGTTTGCGCTCCCACAGCATTAGCTGCCAGCAAAACTAAGGTTGGCAGTGAAATAAAAGTAGCAATTCGGACAAAAAACTTTTTTTTAAATGGCATTTAGGGGCTAGATATTATGTGTTTCTACAGATAATTTATATGTAAAAGGAGCATTGGCAAAATATTTCGTGGCTCAACACCTTAATTTTGAACGTCCAATACCAATATTGAAATATATCAGCACTAATATCTGAAAAATTTTTTAACCTCTTTGAGAATTGTCAAAGAATCAGGGCAAAGGATAGTAGGACGGTTATTTTTCCTCAACCCTAATTCTTCATTTTTGATAAAATTCAGGAGTCAAAATTAAGACTAGTCATTAACTAGTTTTCAATGTTATTTTTTTACCAGGGCCACCAAAGAGGTTGATATGGTTTATCTTCAAAGCTATAAATATTGCCTCTACTGGCGAAAGCCTTGCATTCTATAGGTTTTTTATTATCTAGAACACAAGCTGCGTTATATTTAGGATTAACGCTAAACAGCTTTTCGCTCTCTTCGGTATTACAGTTTTGATCTTCCTCCGAAACCAGACAAACTAAATTTCCTTCTTTCTGAGTTGCTGATTTAAGATATTTGGCATCTTCTTGTTGATATGAAGCCTGTAATTTAGCTGCGGTTTTTTGACAAACTTCTGTCCCTGACTGTTTTGGAAGTAGATATTCTGGATGCCAACTCATGACTGGAGTTAAGTTTACTTGTCCTGGAGTATAAGCAAACATGGTTGGTGTGTCTTGTTGTGTAGCACAAACAAAAGTAGTTCCCGCAGTCTTTTGATTCGAGTTTTCTTCTGCTTGCAAAGGCGCAACGTTTACGGCGATCGCACAAGTAATTACGGCAGTATATAGGTATTTTTTATTCATTGGTGCTACCTTGTATTTCGGTATCGAGCTATGTTAATTACCTTCTTAAGTATATTTGACTAAAAATGACATACATGATCTATTATTTCACTAAGTATATTGTCACACGCGTAAAATTTTGATAAAGATTACAGCCAATTACATCATAAACTGTGACAAGTTAAGACAATACGTTATTTGTTAATCGGTTTTTAGCTTTTAGCTCTCAGCTTTCAGCTCTTAGCTTTTGAGATATTTTTCATTTAATGACAAGTATTTAGCAGCTGTTTGGATTTAATCTTCCAAACTTTGTCAAAATGGTTAGTATAATTGACCGAATTTACCAGCTAAAACCATGCCTGCAACTGATCTAGATATCGATCTGGCTGCCTATATTGAGCATACATTACTCAAACCCAGTGCTATTCCTGAAGAGGTACAACAAATTTGTCGAGAAGCCTGGCAGTATGATTTTCCTTCAGTCTGTGTTTATCCTGTAGCAGTCAGAGAGGCGAGAGAATTTTTACATGATAAAAAGCCTAATGTCTGCACGGTTATTGGGTTTCCCACTGGTGCTGTCACCTCAGCAGTTAAGCTTTATGAAGCACAGGAAGCAGTAGATAACGGCGCAACAGAATTAGACGTAGTAATTAACCTGGGATGGTTAAAATCAGGCAAATCAGATTTAATCTACCGAGAAATAGCGTCAATATGTGCTGAAACAGATCAAACTGTTAAAGCTATTTTAGAAACTACTGTTCTAACTAACGAAGAGAAAAGATTGGCAGCAGAAGTCTGTATGGATGCAGGAGCATCTTATCTCAAGACTAGTACAGGTTGGTTTGGTGGGGCGACGGTAGAAGATGTCAAACTACTCAAAGAAATTACTAAAGGACAGATTGGAATTAAAGCTTCGGGGGGAATTAAAACTTATGAACAGGCGATCGCTCTAATTCAAGCTGGTGCTACTCGTCTAGGAACATCTCGCGGTGTTGATTTATTACGGCAACAAAATCAGACAGATAGGAAATAGGAAATAGGAAATAGCTAGGGGCGGTTCGCGAACCGCCCGTACTAGGAAGTAGGAAATAGGAAGTAGCAATAGTTAATGAATCAAAAATATAAAGCTACGGGAATTATTTTAAAAGGCTCGTCTCTCAAAGAAAGCGATCGCTTGGTAACGGTATTAACTCCTGAATATGGTTTAATTCGTGCGGTTGCACCAGGGGCAAAAAAGCATAAATCACGGTTGCGGGGGAGAACAGAATTATTTGTCGTTAATGAGTTATTGTTAGTTAAAGGGCGATCGCTAGATAAGATTATCCAAGCAGATACTCTCTATACCTATCCTGGTTTAAGTCGCGATCTTGGTAAGTTAGCTTCCGCTCAATATCTGGGAGAGTTGGCTTTGTTTTTAGCGGTAGATGAACAACCACAAACAGAGCTATATGCAATATTTAATGAACATTTAAGACGGATCGAAAATTTTGAGACTCATAAGTCAATTTATCCCTATTTAGCCCAAGCAGTTTTTCATTTAGTAGCGATCGCTGGGTTAACGCCTCAAGTGTTTAATTGTTGTTTAACTCAAAGGCAGATTATGCCTAATTTAGTTAACTCTCAGTGGCGGGTGGGGTTTAGTTTTGAGGCTGGAGGTATTATTAATCTAGCTGCGGTGTCAGCAAGACAACCACAACCTAATCAAGTTAAAAATCAAGCCAATCTGGATTCTCTCCCCGAAGAGCGTGATTATAATCTTCTACCGAAAATTAATTATCGTCTCAATGCCAGTGAATTAGGGATCCTACAACAGTTAAACCGTCAGACATTGCCATCAACAGTCTTGTTGACTGAGGAAGAAACAGTTAACTTGGATTTTGAAACTGCTTGGATACGAATCGAAAGAATTCTGCGAGAATATATTCAATACCATATTGGTAAGACCATTCGTTCAGCTACTCTAGTAGATAGCCTATATATAGAGTTTTAAAATAAACTTAAAACATACAATGCGACTGTCGGAATCAGAAACTTCTCTAGACAAAAAAAATACAGTAAAAGCAGAACAAGAAAAAATAGACTCTCAAGGATTTGCTCCTATATTCAAAAATAACCGCTTTTTAGTTTTATGGAGTGGTCAAATATTTTCTCAGTTGGCAGATAAAATCTATTTAGTCTTGATGATCGCAATCATTGCTAATAAATTTCAATTAGCAGAACAACCCATTAGCCAGTGGGTATCTCCCATTATGATCGCTTTTACTATTCCTGCGGTATTATTTGGTTCTTTAGCAGGAGTATATGTCGATCGCTGGCAGAAAAAGTCAGTTTTAGTTATTTCTAATCTCTTGCGGGGAATTTTGGTTTTAGCCTTGCCACCTATACTACTTGTTACCGAGGGAAAAACTTTGTTAGCGACTATCCCTTTAGGCTTTGCCGTGATGCTGGGGATTACTTTCTTGGTTTCTACCTTTACTCAGTTTTTTGCTCCTGCTGAACAAGCAGTTATTCCTTTAATTGTTGAAGATAAACATTTACTGGCTGCCAACTCTCTCTATACGACAACCATGATGGCATTGCTGATCGTCGGTTTTGCTATTGGTGAGCCATTATTAGATATTGCCGATAATCTAGTTGCCTTGGTGGGTTTACCAGCTAGCATTGGCAAAGAAATTTTAGTAGGAGGAGCATACGCGATCGCGGGGATTATTTTACTGGGACTAAAAACAGGCGAAAAGTTCCATAAATCAGAGCAAGAGCCACCCCATGTGTGGCAAGATATTCGGGATGGAATTCAATATTTAGGGCAAAATCATCGAGTACGCAATGCTCTAATTCAATTAGTAATTTTATTTGCTATTTTTGCTGCTTTAGCGGTATTAGCTGTCAGTATGGCGGATCAAATTCCCCAAATTAAAGCTGAACAATTTGGATTTTTATTAGCAGCAGCAGGAGTTGGCATGGGTGCTAGTGCTGCTATTTTGGGTAGCAAAGGACAAAATATTAGACGCGCTCGTTTAAGTTTGATTGGTTCAATTGGTGTGGCAGCATCTTTAGTCGGTTTATCTTTTGCTACTAAAAATCTTTGGTTGGCCTTGGGCATGACAGCGTTACTAGGCGCATTTGCAGCCTTAGTTGGTGTACCGATGCAAACCACCATTCAATCTCAAACCCCAGTATCTATGCGAGGTAAAGTTTTTGGGTTACAAAATAATGCGATCAATATTGCTCTCTCCTTACCTTTAGTATTGGCTGCTGGAGCGGAAGCGCGTTTTGGGCTGGCTTCTGTTATGCTAGGATTGGCAGCGATCGCTTCCTGTGGAGGGATTTTAACCTGGTATATTCTTCAGGCTAGTGAGCAAACTGCAAAATCTACTTCTAAAACCCCACCTGGCTCGGATAGATAAGTACTCCTAAAAAGCTAATTTGCTAGGAAACAGCCAGACATAACCCTTAATCTGGTAAATTAACTAAAGCTGATAAATAGTAATCGTTAATTATTTATTACTGGTTACTTCTTAATTATTTTCTTGTAGTTGCCTAAAAGACAGAGCATTTGAATGCACATCGCCTGGTTGGGAAAAAAATCGCCTTTTTGTGGTAATGTCACCTATGGTCGCGAGATAACTAACGCACTGTTAGATAGAGACTATCAGGTCAGCTTTCTGCATTTCTCTCAACCCCAGGGAACTTATGAAGACCATCAGGCATATCAACAAAATCACCGTGATTGGTCAAATTGTCAGGAAGTCCCTTTACCATTTATTTATAAATCTCAGGTTTATACTATCCCAACCCTGAAGTCCAGTAAAATTTTATTGCGATCGCTCCGTAAACTCAAACCCGATTTAGTCCACGCTTCCTTAACCCTATCCCCCCTAGATTTTGTACTACCAGAAATTTGTGAAGAATTAAATATTCCTCTGGTTGCCACTTTTCATCCCCCCTTCGACAGCAAAATTCGTAATCTCAAGTCTAGTACTCAATATCTGACTTATCAGCTATATGCCCCATTCTTAGCTCGCTACGACCGAGTTATTGTCTTTAGTGAAATTCAGCGCGATTTGTTAATTAAACTAGGAGTACCAGGGGAGCGCCTGGCGGTGATTCCCAATGGTGTTGACGAGCAGAAATATTCTCCTGGTTATTCTAATGTTAAATATCAACTTCGAGCTAAAAGGCTATTTGTCTATCAAGGACGTATTGCCACCGAAAAAAACATCGAGGCTCTCTTAAAAGCCTGGAAATTGGCAGAAATGGGAGATGATTGTCAATTACTGATGGTGGGAGATGGCCCAATTAGAAGCTCTCTCCAGCCTTATTATGGCAAGGAACATAATATTATTTGGCTTGGGTTTATCGCTAACGAACAACAACGAGTTGATATTCTTAGGGCTGCTGATGTCTTTATTCTGCCCTCTTTAGTGGAAGGTCTATCTATTTCTCTGTTAGAAGCTATGTCCTGTGGTATTGCCTGTTTAGCTACCGATGCAGGGGCAGATGGCGAGGTTTTAGACAATGGTGCGGGAGTCGTGTTAGATACTCAAGGAGTTACTGCCCAACTCAAAATTTTATTGCCTTTGTTTCGTAATCATCCTGAAATGACTAATTTATTAGGTAACAAAGCTAGACAAAGAGTGTTAGAAAGATACACGTTGCATCAAAATATCACTAAACTAGAGAGATTATATTGGGAGATAGCTAATAATAAACAGTTAATTATTAATAATTAATTCAGTTGATTGTTAATTCATTAGGCACTAGGCACTAGGCACTAGGCACTAGGCACTAGGCACTAGGTATTACTCCTTGCTCGTTACTCGTTGCTTACTACTTCATCCCTCATACTTCATACTTCATCCCTTAAAAAGCATGGTCAAAGTTAGTGTAATTATTCCAGCTTACAATGGCGATCGCTATATTGGAGAAGCTATTAATAGTATTCTGGCTCAAACCTATGACGACTATGAAATTATTGTGGTCGATGATGGTTCAACTGACAACACTGCTCAAGTTATTCAACAGTACGGCGAGCAAATTCAATATTTCAGTCAAACTAATCAAGGAGTTGCTGCTAGTCGTAATCTCGGATTAAATGCCGCTAAAGGTGAATACATAGCTTTTTTGGATCAAGATGATTTATTTCTGCCTCAAAAGCTACTTGACCAAGTTGCTTTACTAGAAGAAAATCCTTCTCTGGGAATAGCTAACAGTGGTTGGCAGATTGTTGATCAACAAGGACAGGTACAAGCAGCAGTTGAACCTTGGGAAAAAATTCCACAACTCAAGCTTGCGGATTTGATCATCTGGAAACCTGTATTTCTAGGGGCAATGCTATTTCGTCATTCTTGGTTGAAACGTTCGGGAGGATTTGATACTACCCTAGAACAAACACCAGATGTAGATTTGGTTTTACGTTTAGCTGCCTTGGGTTGTGCTGCTGCTTGGGTTAAACAAACAACCGTTAAATACCGCCAGCATGACGGCAACGCTTCCAACAATGCCCTATTACAAGCTCAAGAATTAGACCAAATTTTAGCCAGGTTTTTTACTCAAGATAATCTCTCTCCAGAAGTCAAAATTTTAGCAGCAGAATCTCGTTATCAAAGTTTAATTTGGAGTGCTTGGCGACTGCATCAAACAGGATACTTAACTGCCATGAGTGATTATCTTTATAAATCTCAATCCTATAGCCAGTATCCTACAGCAACTATTCTTAATTGGATTGAAGCTTTTAAAAATTATTCGGGTGAATATGGTAGACAGTTTGACGTTGCTAGTCTAACTTCATCTGGGGAATGGCAAGCTTTAATTAAAAAATGTCTGTTAGATAATTGATCTAGTAATTCTCGAACAGCGTGAGTTACATCCTGGGGATGTTTGGGAAAAGAGTTTAGTCCAAATTTGACGTTATACAAAAAAAGACGCAGCTAAAAATAACTACGTCTAGAAAAATTGCAACTTTTGAACGTTTTTAATTCATAACACCCAATGCACCTGCACCAGCAGCAGCGATCGCGGAAATTAAACCAGTAAAGAACAACCACCAAGAAGCAGTTGCAGCAGCCTTGCGGGTTTCTTCTACTTGTCTGGCTGCATATTTTTTGGTTTCTTCTAAGCGAATTGCAGCTTCAGTTTGAATTCTTTCAGCCCGTTGCAAAGTGCGATCGCGAGTTCTTTCTATTTGGCTAACAATGCGTTCGGCATCTGCTTTAGAAATGTCATCACGGGAACTCATTACCGCGATTAAAGTATCACGATCAACTTGAGAGAAACGATCTTTGAGTGCTTCAAAACCTGCTTGGGGATCGTCAAATAAGACTTTAACATCGTGTTTGATACCCTCATAAGCTAGTTCAGGACGCTCTAAACTGTCGAGATAAGCTTTGATTTTTGCCAATATACGATCAACAACAGATTGAATTTTATCTTGCACCATTTGTAATTGTGCTAAGGCGTTATTTCTTACTTCTAAGATTTGGTCTACTACACGATTAACGTCTGCTTCTGAGATATCTTCTCTTTGACTTAATAACGCTACTAAAGTTTCGCGATCAAATGCAGAAAGTCTATCTTTAAGACTTTCTGCACCAGCACGAGGATCATGAAGGAGTAATTGCACATCTCTTTTGATACCTCCAGGACTCAATTCTGCCCGATCAGTAGAACGAAGATAATCGGCGATCGCAGTTTGGAAATCTTGAATTTTTGCCTGTGTCCGAATTGCTGCACGACGGGGTGCATTAGCAATGTTACGCAGGGTAGACTGGACATCATCAATAATGCGATTAACGTCATCTTCACTTAAATCACGACGTTGGGCGAGTAATTTGACTAAAGTATCTCGATCCATTGCTGCTAAACGCCGACGAATTGCTTTAGAACCTAGTTTGGGGTTGTTAAACAATAAGGTTAAATCCTGTTCAATACCTTGGGGGTTGAGTTCAGGTTTTCCAGTGCGAGTGAGATAATCAGCGATCGCCGATGTCGCTTGATAGTATTGTTCTTGTGCCTTACCAACTAATTGTTGAGGTGCATTGCTAATGCGCATCCAGACACTTTCAACTGCATCAAGAGTATCTTCAATTTGGGCTTCGCTTAAATCTTGACGTTGAGCTAGCAACTGTACTAAGGTATCTCGATCAAAGTGTGATAAACGTGATTTGAGTGCCGAAGTTCCTGTCTGGGGATCTTCAATTAGTAATTGTAGGTCACGCTTAATACCTTCGGGATCGAGTTCGTCTTTGCCAGTTTCTCTCAGGTAAGATTGAACTTTAAGCCATTGTCTTTCGGTTAATGCTTTGGCTTGACTTAGGTTTTGTTGGGCAGTTTCCAAAACGCGATCGCGTACTAATTCTAATTCTCCAGCAATAGCAGAAATTTCTACCTCTTCCATATCACCGCGCAACTCTAGCATTCTCTCGAAAGTTGGGCGATCTAATACTGCTAGACGACTACTTAATTCTTGATAGCTAGCATGATAGTCTTCTAAAATTGGTTTGAAATTAATTTCAATTTTTTCAGGTGTTAATTCGGCTTTGGGAGTACTGGTAAGATATTTCTCTACCTCTACCATCAATTCAATACTTTGTTCTCTAGCATAAGCTGCCTCTGCCGTTGCCAATACTTCCAAACGAATAGCATCTAAAATATTAGCTGTGCTACGAATTTGTGATTGCGACAACAAGCCTTTTTGCTGCAAAATTTCGACAAAATCAGTACGTTTGAGTTGTCTAAGTTCGGCTGCTACAGCTTCAGGATCAGCAGCAGGATCGTAGATTAAATCACGAAATTCGCGGTCAAGATTTTGCTGTCTCAATTGCCAAGGATAGGCATTGAGAAGATAATTTTTGATATCTTTTTTAACCGTAGTTTCAGTAATATTTTTTAGCCCCACACTAGATGCTACTTTATCTGTTTGCTCACCTAAGTTTCCTTGTAGTTGTTGCAGTTTATTGATAATTTTATCAACATCAAAATCGGATAAGTCGGTACGTCCCATGACCATCCCAATTAAGCTATTTACTCCCATAGTAGCTGCTTGAGTTAAAGGGCCACTAGAAGTATTTTGAGGCTGACGGTTACTTCCCATTTTAGCCTTTAAGGAATCGAGTTTCCCTCCAAACTCTGTGCCTGTAAGCTGTTCTCTCGTAGCAGATTTGAGATATTGAGCCAAATCATCAACTGGATTTTTGGAAGGAGTAATTTTACCAGTATTTTTATTCCAAACTGCTTCTAACTTAGCTGCAATGCGGTCTGCATCTTGTCTAGATATATCAGAGCGTTCGCTAATTAAATCTCTGAAAGTCTGGCGATCAATAGTGCGCAGACTACCGCTATCAGCAATCTCATGTAGGTTTTCCTCGTCTAGTAACCGCTCAAAATCTTGAGCAATTTTGTTAATATCTACACCTGTGGGTCGAACCGACTGTAAAATCTCTTCTACATTCTCTCGCATTGATACAGGATCGATCGCCATACCCAGTTCTTTTCTTACCGCAGCAGCAGCAGCCTCAGCCGTATTTACTACCTGTTTACTAGCTGCGCCAGCACCCAAAGCAGCCGTAGCTGTACCTAAAATTGCTTGCATTCCCGAAGTAGCAGTACTAGCAACTGAACCTAATAACGAACCAACTGCTCTAGAGCTAAATAGCATCATTAAAGCAAAGAAAGTCGCCCAGATTACCAAGCCCATAATTGCACCCGAAAGAGGGGAGATAAACAAACCTAATTTAACCGCCAAAAGGCTAGCAATAAATAAAGCTATAGTAACGCTGATTAAAGTTCCCAACCCTACTGTTAAGCCAATTTTTTTAATGCTACTACCCAATCCTCTTGATTCATGGTCATCATCAGAATCAGAAGACGAACTAGACTTACCACCAAGTAAAGAAATACCAGCAGCAACTCCCAAATTAGTAAATAGCAATTGAAAAGCAATAGCTAGTATTACTCCTGCGATTAAAGCAGCAAAAAACTGAGGCCCATTAAACATAAAAGCAGTATCTTGTGCTGCCTCGATATCTGGTCTTGGATCGACAAGTACTTGCGCTATCAGCATTATTTCTTTATAAAACACAATTTTTACCTTATTTAATAACTAAATTCTAGAAACTGGACTCATAACGTGAGTTTTGAATAATTCCAACTCAAATAAAATTTTAGATTTGAAAATAGGATAATCAATATCAACAGCGCGATCGTCTTTCTTTAGACAGGTAATTGGTAATAAGAAATAGGTAAAAAGTTAGAGATTGTGTAGTTTAGGTCTTTTGATAGATTAAGTAGTCAACAATTTTTTATTAAGGTAGTTAGTAACAATAAATACAAATTAGGAGAAAACTTATGAGTTCTGAAGATAGAGCAGATGCTACTGGTAAAAACATCAAAGGTAAAGTTCAAGAAGCAGTAGGTAAAGTTACTGGTGATAAAGGAGAGCAAGCCAAAGGTAAAGCCAAGCAAACTGAAGCATCAGGACAACACGCAGTCGAAGATACTAAAGATGCAGTTAAAAAAGCTGTTGACTAAATACCGCTACGGGTCAGTCAAAAGTAAAAAGCGATCAGCGTGGTGAGTCCAGTGCGGTCTTGGGCTTTGCCCAAGTGAAGCAACTGGCGTTTGCGT
>CAYMWC010000182.1:0-11883 GCA_964393695.1 uncultured Pleurocapsa sp. | reverse complement strand
ACTCTATCAAACCGTAGCGGTGTCTACGATCCTGCAAGCGGAACAGCAAGACCGCTTCTTGGAAGGAGGTGAACTTAACGAATTAACAGCATATTATAAATCTGGTTTTCAACGCTTAAACATTGCTCAAACTATTACTAATAATGCGGATATCATTGTCTCACGGGCAGCGAATCGCATTTTTACAGGTGGTTCACCAATGTCCTATTTGGAGAAACCTCCAGCCGTACAAGAGATGGCAATGGCTACTGTTAGCGGGAACACCAATGTACCCAGTGAACTAATGGTAGAACAAACAGAAGACAGCAGTGGCGGTGGTCTGTTTGGGGCGTTTAAATCTTTATTTGCAGGTGGTTCTGGCCCTGTGCCTGCGGGGTTTAGACCTATCAGTGTTTCTCAGTACGGCCCTGGAAATATGCAGAAATCCCTGCGAGATATGTCCTGGTTCTTGCGCTATATTAGCTATGCAATTGTGGCAGGCAATCCCAATATTTTGGTAGTTAATATTAGAGGTTTGCGGGAAATTATTGAAAGAGCCTGTTCCAGCGCAGCAACAATTGTGGCGTTACAGGAAATGCGAGCAGCATCTAGAGACTATTTCCGCAAAGATCAAGAAGCAATAGAGATTATTACGCAATATTTTGATGTTGCTATCACTGAATTCAAAGCATCTACCCCAGGCGACAAATTACGCCAAGGTACTTCCTCTAACATTCAAGGATTACAATTACCTCAAAGCTACTTTAACGCTTCAGAAAAACGTCAAAAGTTTGTTATGAAGCCTGGCTTGTCTACTTTAGAAAAGCAGTCTGTAATCAAAGCAGCCTATAGACAGATCTTTGAACGAGATATTACTCGCGCCTATGGTCAATCTATTTCTTATTTAGAGTCACAGGTAAAAAATGGCGACATCTCCATGAAAGAGTTTGTTCGTCGTTTGTGTAAAACTCCTTTATATCGGCAACAATTTTTTGAACCTTTTATAAATAGCCGTGCTTTAGAATTAGCTTTCCGTCATATTTTAGGACGTGGGCCTTCCTCCCGTGAAGAAGTGCAAAATTATTTCTCTATTGTTTCAGAAAAAGGTTTAGCAGGGTTAGTTGACGCTTTAGTCAATTCTCAAGAGTATTCTGATTACTTCGGGGAAGAAACAGTTCCCTACTTAAGAGGTCTAGGTCAAGAAGCTCAAGAATGTCGCAACTGGGGAATGCAGCAAGACCTGTTAAATTACAGTGCGCCTTTCCGCAAAGTACCGCAATTTGTGACCACCTTTGCTCGTTATAATCGTCCCCTACCAGATCAACACGTCTATGGTTCAGGTAACGATCCTCTAGAAATTCAGTTTGGTGCGATTTTCCCCAAAGAAACTCGTAATCCTAACTCTAGTCCTGCTCCTTTTAACAAAGACACCAAGCGTCTATTGATTCATCGTGGTGCAGGGATTAATAACCAAAACAGCAATCCGAAAGCAAGAGGAGAATTTCCTGGTTCTTTAGGAGCAAAAGTAATTCGTCTTAATAATGAATTACCAGGCTCTAGCAACGGCAGTAGTGTTACGTTTTCTGAAAACTCAACTCAGGCGGTGATTCGCGCTTGTTATCGTCAGGTGTTTGGTCGAGATGTCTATCAAGGTCAAGAACTAAAAGTAGCAGAGATCAAATTAGAAAACGGCGATATTACTGTTCGCGAGTTTATCAAAATCTTAGCTAAATCTGATACCTTCCGTAATCTTTATTGGACATCTCTCTATGTTGTTAAAGCAGTAGAGTACATCCACCGTCGTCTTTTAGGTCGTCCTACCTACGGTCGTCAAGAAATCAACAAGTATTTTGATATTTGTGCTAAACAAGGTTTCTATGCTTTAGTAGAGGCTCTTATTGACTCTGAAGAATATACCGCAGCTTTTGGGGAAGATACTGTTCCTTATGAACGTTATCTAACTCCTGCTGGCTTGCAGTTGCGTAAAGCTCGTCCTGGAGCGATTGAGAAAGGTATTGGTGCTAAGATAACCAAAGATACAACACCTCGTTTTGTGGAATTAGGTCAAGTTTCTAGTTTCCGTACTGCTCCTGAAGTCCAACAAAAAATCTCCCAGGGTGTAACGGTACAGCGCGAGCAAAGCAAAGTATTTAAACTTACCAGTACTGTAGACAAAGTAGGCGTGAAAAACGCGATCAAAGCTGCTTATCGTCAGGTATTTGAACGTGATATCGATCCCTATGTCGTCCAAACTCAGTTTTCTGTCTTAGAGAGTCGTCTGAGTAACAATGAAATTAACGTTAAAGAATTTATTGAAGGTTTAGGTTGTTCAGATCTATACATCAAAGAATTCTATACCCCCTATCCCAATACTAAAGCGATCGAGTTAGGTACTAAACACTTCTTAGGACGTGCGCCCCTCAATCAACGCGAGATTCAGAAATATAATCAAATTCTGGCTTCTCAGGGGATTAAGGCATTCATTGGCGCAATGGTTAACAGTATGGAATATGTTCAAGTATTCGGTGAAGACACTATTCCTTTCCGACGCTTCCCTACTCTTCCTGCTGCTAATTTCCCCAATACTGAGAAACTCTATAACCAGTTGACTAAACAAAATGACGACATCGTTATTCCTAGTTTTGAACCAGCTAAGTTAAACGTTTAAATAAGTCACTGGAGCTATTCATTATCTAGTAATCAATATCTTTAATTGTTTCTATTTTTCTGAGATTAATGCTCTCATTTTTCTTTGAACAAATAGATTCTGTTTTGGCGATATTGGTTACTCGGTTCTGATTGCCAAATCTTCATCAGGTAGTAGGATTGAACATTAAATTCTGTTAAGGGAAAGCAATTAACTGCAACGCAATGTCAGATGATGGTTAAGTTGGGTTATCACTCCAATAAAAATAAGACCTCTAGGGATCAGCAAAACTGTTGACTTTAAGGCATTTTAAAAGCAAGAATTAACATAGAGCAATATTTATTATCAAGTATTGACTTTATGTAAAAGTTTGTTAAGGCAGCAGCTACTTTTTGTATATTAGTTTAGGCAAGCTGCAATACTAATTTGTAGCTTAAAGTTGAAACCTGGGTAGCAAAACAGAGTAATCTATACCCAGAATGATTTAACCAGCAGTAACCAAATATGGATTTTGGGATTTTTAATCTTTAAAAACCCATATTGAATTAAATAGCCTTGTCTTTGGATAACTCAAGTAAATCGCTTAGTCGTTAGAGTTAAACAATTAGGCAAGTAGCTGGAAATCTTGTTTAAGCAACACTATCAACCTAAAGATAGCTCATTCATTTATTTGATTTCATTGTATTGGGAGGAATCCATCGATGAGTATTGTCACGAAATCTATCGTGAATGCCGATGCAGAGGCTCGCTACTTGAGTCCTGGCGAATTAGAAAGAATTAAATCCTTCGTTACAACAGGTGAAAGCCGTCTACGTATCGCTCAAACTCTAACTGAGTCCCGTGAGCGTATCGTTAAACAAGCTGGTGACCAGTTGTTCCAGAAGCGTCCTGATGTTGTTTCTCCTGGCGGTAACGCTTATGGTGAAGAAATGACTGCAACTTGCCTACGTGACATGGACTATTATTTGCGCCTAATCACTTACGGTGTCGTAGCTGGTGATATAACTCCAATCGAAGAGATTGGCTTGGTTGGTGCAAGAGAGATGTACAAATCTTTAGGTACTGACGTAGGTGCTATGGCTCAAAGCATCCGTGAAATGAAAAGCGTTGCTACTTCTATGATGTCCGGTGACGATAGCTCAGAAGCAGCTTCTTACTTCGACTACGTTATCGGAGCAATGCAGTAGGAACTACCTATAACCCACTGCTAAATATACCAGTAACAAACTTTTTCAAAAATACACTAACTTATCAGTGTTAAACAACTTAAGACTAGGTAAGATAAGGAAACAAAACTATGCAAGACGCAATTACCTCTGTAATTAATTCAGCCGACGTTCAAGGCAGATACCTCGACGGTGCTGCTATGGACAAGCTCAAAAACTATTTTCAAACTGGTCAACTAAGAGTTCGTGCAGCCAGCGTAATCAGTGCTAACGCAGCTAGCATCGTTAAAGAAGCAGTAGCAAAATCCTTGCTCTATTCTGATGTTACTCGTCCTGGCGGTAATATGTATACTACTCGTCGCTATGCAGCTTGTATCCGCGACTTAGATTACTATCTCCGCTATTCCACTTACGCAATGCTAGCTGGAGATCCCTCCATCCTAGACGAACGTGTACTTAACGGTTTGAAAGAAACTTATAACTCTCTAGGTGTTCCTGTTTCTTCTACAGTTCAAGCAATTCAAGCTATGAAAGAAGTAACTGCTAGCTTAGTAGGTGCTGATGCTGGTAAAGAAATGGGCGTTTATTTCGACTATATCTGCTCTGGCTTAAGCTAATTCGTTGGCAACCTGAGTTTATCGTAGAATAGTAAGCGTAAAGATTCGGGAAGTCTAGAGTGAGTGCTAGTTCTAATAAAGCTTAATTTTTCGAGCGCGAAAGAAAGATAAGTTTAGACGATCTAGTATTGACTCCTGACTCCCGAATTTTGGCATTTTAAGACCATTAAAATCTCTCCAGGATCGGCTGTGAATAGCTAAATAAGCAAGATAATTTTTGCCGACCAAAACTCATTACAGGAAAATTAAACTTTTTTTTATTAAATTAGGGAGAATTTATCATATGCGTATGTTCAAGGTGACTGCTTGTGTTCCCAGTCAAACTAGAATTCGGACTCAAAGAGAATTACAAAATACTTTCTTTACTAAGTTAGTACCTTACGATAACTGGTTTCGTGAGCAACAGCGAATCATGAAAATGGGAGGCAAAATTATCAAAGTAGAGTTGGCTACAGGTAAACAAGGTGTAAATGCAGGTTTATCCTAAAAATCTTTACTATCAAATCTGAGTCAGAGAGAGGTCAAATGACCTCTTTTTTTTGATTAGCTGTTACCTTTGAGAAGAGAAAATAATATTAGGTTGAAACAAAATTGTGAGGCAATATCTTGGATATTTCATTCCCTTCGTTGATCCTGAGATTAGATTCTGGACATGGGAAGCTCGCTTATTGAATTGGTTAACTGGTGTTTGGTTGATTATCGGCTTGGTGACTCTGGTTTCAGCATCTTATCCAGAAGGAATTGTTAATAATCATGATGGGTTATATGTCTTGAAACGACAGTTAATTGGAGTTGGGGTAGGAATTATTGGATTTAATTTCATGGCGCGTCAGCCTTTACGTCAGACGTTGAAAATTGCGCCTGTAATGGTAATGATTTTGTTATTGTTGATTTTTATCACTCTAGTTCCAGGTTTGGGTAAGACAACCATGGGAGCTAGTCGCTGGATTGCGATTGGGCCATTTTCTTTACAGCCATCAGAATTAATTAAACCTTTTTTAATGTTGCAAGCAGCTTGTCTATTTGCTCGCTGGTATAAGCTACAAAATAAAGTGCGGATAGTTTGGTTAATTGTTTTTGCCTTGGTACTAGCAGGAATTTTAATGCAGCCCAATTTAAGCACTACGTCATTATGTGGAATTAGCTTGTGGTTGATTGCCTTGGCTGCTGAACTCCCTTGGAGTCATTTAATAGCAGTTGCTTTGGGTGGCTTAAGTGTAGCTTGCCTCAGTGTTAGTATTTATTCCTATCAGTTAGAGCGGATTACTTCTTTTATCAATCCTTGGGAAAAGTATCATAATGAAGGGTATCAATTAATTCAAAGCTTACTGGCGATCGCTTCAGGGCATTTGAATGGTTCGGGATTTGGACTGTCGCAACAAAAATTATCATACTTACCAATTCGCTCTACAGATTTTATTTTTGCCGTATATGCTGAAGAATTTGGCTTTACTGGCTGTGTGCTACTGCTGTTATTGATTATTATTTATGGAACTTTAGCTTTGAGAGTAGCAATTAAATGTCGCCAAAGTATTCCGAGATTAGTGGCGGTGGGTGCTATGGTGTTTATTGTTGGGCAATCATTGATTAATATTGGTGTAGCAACGGGTTCGTTACCAACGACGGGTTTACCATTACCTTTTTTTAGCTATGGAATTAATTCTGTGATAGCTTCTTTGCTATTAGCTGGATTATTAGTTAGAGTTGCCAGAGAAAGCAATACAGCCGAAGTAATTAGTTTCCAGCAAATTTCTGGTGAGGACAGACTTTAACCAGGAATAAAAAAATGATCATACAATAGGGCATCTGACTTGACTAAGTTAGATGTCACCAAGCTATAGATTTTTATGGTTTTATATATTACAAACACTGGAGATTCATACTAGATTAGTAATCGAAATAATTTGGCTAAAAAGTGCTGCCTTATTTTTTTAACCAAGATCATTAACTATGCACACTCCCAATCGGGATCTACTAAATTCTGCCCGCAAAATCACCAATTCTGAGAGAATCATGCACGCTCCTGGCTCTGTTATTGGTAATCGCTATCAAATTATTCAAAAGTTAGGTAGAAAAGAAATGGGAAAAACCTACCTAGCAAAAGATTTACAGGCAACTGGGGATGCTCGCTGTGCCATAGAACAATTAAGCCCTAACTACGATAACGAAGGCAATTGGCAAGTGATTAAGCAGTATTTGCTCAATGAAATAGCAGTTCTAGAAAGACTGGGAGATCATCCTCAAATTCCCCAATTTTATAATTATTTTATTGAAAACAAACAATTTTATCTAGTTCGAGAATATATTGATGGCGATAATTTAGAGCAAGAAGTTGAACGGAAGATTTTTGAGGAAGCAGATGTAATTTTTTTAATTCAAGATGCTTTAAGAATTCTGGACTTTATTCATAAAACTAATGTTATTCACCGCGATGTACAACCAATTCATTTAATCAGACGCAAGCGAGATCAGAGCTTTGTGTTAATTAATTTTGGTGCAATTCGTGAACTAGAATCAACAGTAATTAATCTTCAGGGAGAATCAATCCCTGGTAACCCCTTGGGGAATTGGGCTTATACTGCACCTGAGCAAAAGACAGGAGAATCTCACTTTGCTAGTGATCTATATTCTCTAGCCCGAACTGCTGTATATGCTTTAACTGGGCGATCGCCACAAGCCTGGGAACAAACCAACAGTCAATGGCAGGAGCAGTGTCAAATTAGTGACAAACTAGAGACGATTTTAAGCAAAATGATGTCGTCTAGTATCGAAGAACGTTATGGCTCGGCTTTAGATGTATTAAACGATTTACGACCTTTACTGAAGATTCGGCAGGTAGTTGGAGGACGCTATGCGATCACACAGTATTTGGGGGGAGACGGCGTAATTGAGACTTATTTGGCTGATAATTTACGTCGTCAATATCAATCTCCTTGTTTAATTAAGCTCATCGAACTACCCAATGCTCACAGTGATGGAAAAGTCAAAATCGAAAGACGTTTTGCGGAAGAATTATCAATTTTAGAAAGATTAGGTTATCACGAACAAATTCCGCAACTGTGGGATCATTTTGAAGAAAATGATGAATTTTATCTGGTTCAACCCTATGTTCAGGGAGAAAGCTTAGGGCGCAAACTCGAACAGCAAGATTTATCTCTGGTACAAATAATCCAAATTTTAACTAGCACTCTCGTAGTTTTAGAGTTTATCCATCAAAACCGAATCATTCATCGCAATCTTAAACCTGCAACCTTATTGATTCGCCATGAAGATCAACAGGTAGTGCCGATGGATTTTGGGATCTTGAGGGATATCAAAATCTTATCCCATACTAATTTAGATTTTAGCCACAACCAAGACCTAGAAAACTATTGGTCTCCTGAGCAAGTTGCTGGCAGACCAACTCTTAGTAGCGATCTATATGCTTTGGGGATGACTGTGATTGAGGCTTTGACCAAAACTAAACCAAGTAGGTTTCCGAGAGATCGGCAAACAGGCAAACTACTATGGCAGCAACAAATTTCCTTAGATCGCCGTTTAGTCAGAATCATTGATAAAATGATTGCTCTAGATTTAGGCAAACGTTATCAGTCTGCGGAAGAAGTTCTCAATGATTTACAAAAAATCCATCTGATGGCTAATTCTCGCCTGCGTCAACCTGTTAGAGCCAGCAGCAGCAAAGTAAATCGCTCCAGATGGCGCCGAGCGCGAAGCATGGGCATAGCCCAATTGCGAATTGGTCCTGTAATCGTCGGACTTTTAGGTATAGTTTTTCTGTTGGGCAGTATTGAATTTGCTTTTCCTACTTTAAGACCTATGTACTATTGGCATCGGGGCAACAAATTATTAACTCAACAACCGCAATCTGCTCTTAATACCTTTACTAAAGCTATTGATCTAAAACCTACCAGTGTTTTAGCTTGGTCAGGGCGGGGACAGGCTTTATATAACCTTGAACGTTATTCTGAAGCTTTAGAAGCCTATTATGAAGCAACACAGCTAGATGAAACTAACTTTGAAAACTGGCAAAAACAAGGGAATACTCTCTATCAATTAGAACGATATACTGAAGCGATCGCTGCTTATAATCGCGCTCTGGAATTAGAGCCAAATAATGCCAAATTATATAACGATAAAGGCCGGGCTTTGTATGAGCTACAAAATTATGAATCCGCTTTGGCAATGCAGGAATCTGCCTTAAAGATTGATCGCCTGAATGCTCAATTTTTGAGCGATCGCGCTAAGAATTTACTGGCATTAGGACGATACTATGACGCTTTGAATGAGTTTAATCGAGTTCAAGCAGTTGAACCGTTTAATGTCCAACTCTGGCAAGATAAATCATTAGCGTTGAAGGCTTTAGAACGTCCTCAAGAAGCAGAGCGAGTTAAACAAGAAGTAATCCAAGATTATCAAGCAATTCTCGAAAATCAAGCTCGTAATCCTAAAATTTGGCTGGCTAAAGCTGATTTTATGGCTGCCAATCAAATGTATCAACAGGCAATTAATGCTTATGATAAAGCAATTGAACTCCAACCTAATTTTTATCAAGCTTGGTTAGCCAAAGGTAAAGCCCTAACTCAATTAGGTCAAGGAGAAAAAGCTTTAGCAGCTTTAGATAAAGCCTTACAAATTCGACCACAATCTTACCTAGCCTTGCAAGCAAAAGGCTCTGTTTACCAGAACATTCAAAACAATTTCGCTCAGGCGATCGCTGTATATAATCAAGCTCTTGATATTAGTCCTGATTATGCTCCCCTGTGGCGTGATCAGGGATTGGCTTTAAATCAACAAGGTAATTATAAACAGGCGATTGAATCTCTCACTCAAGCTAGCAAAATTGCTCCTTTAGACCCTGAAATTTGGGTCGGTTTGGCAACTGCTTGGGAAATGTTGGGTAGAGAGCAAAAAGCTCTATCTGCTTTGGATCGCGCCCTTGAACTCCAGCCTGAAGCTCCTAAGATCTGGAGTCAAAAAGGTTTAATTTATACCCAAAATGGTCAATATAATCAAGCCTGTGACACCTATCGTCAATCTCGTCTAATTATCCCCAACTCTGAAGTTATTCTTGATTCTATGAGAACTTTGGGATGTCGGATGAATTAAACCGTGTACTGATTAGTCATTACTAATTACTGATTACTAAACTTAGATTTAGATTTAATTAAGTTTTATATAAAAAATTTATAAAGTTAAAATTTAGCTTTGATAAAGTTATCAACAGGTTAAGCTTATATTAATATAATATTTTCTGACTATCAAATTAAACTATAGCAACTATAAGAATGAGAACCAAAAGAGTTAGTCATTTTTCAGAGCAATTTGAGCTATCAGCACCTAAATTTGAGCTACCTACGTATAACTTATCTCCTCAAAAAATTACTAAGTTTTTGCTGACTATTATTGCTCTGTTGGTTCTATTTAATTTGGGAGAAAGAATAATTGTTTATCGATTTAACGCTACTCATCAAGAGCAAATTATTTCTAAGTATTTTAACTTTGACCAAGAATCTAATCTTCCCACTCTCTATTCAGCCTTAGCTTTGGGATTTTGTAGTTATTTGTTAGCTATTATTAATACTTTTCAAAAAGCTCGACAATCTAAGTATGCTAAATACTGGAAAGCGTTATCATTAATTTTCTTAGGTCTAGCGATCGATGAAGCTTGTAGTCTTCACGAGTTATCTATTCCCTTTTTTAGAAAAGCGATCGATGCTCAAGGAGTTTTATATTTTACTTGGGTTATTCCAGCTTTCTTTTTATTAATAATTTTCCTCATAGCCTTTAGAAAATTTATTATAAGTTTACCAACTAAAACTAAAACCTTATTTTTGCTAGCTGGAATAGTTTATGTCAGTGGAGCTTTAGGTATGGAATTAATTGGTGGGTATCTTGCTGATAGTTCTGGATATAATACAGTTTATGGAATGGCTTCTAGTGTTGAAGAATTACTAGAGATGCTAGGTATAGTAATTTTTATTAATGGCTTGTTATCTTATATTCAATCTCAATTTACCGAATTACAATTCTCTTTATCTTTTCGACAGCTAAGTTAGAAACCTGTACGTTTCTAAATATTACTTAATATTTTGAGCTACACTCTGCAAAAAGTTAGTCAAGAATTTTTCAGGAGCTAAAAACTGATGATAAGCAGCACGATTTTGGAATTTCATCATTTTTAATTCTTGTGCAGTTGTTTGTTCAAAATGTTCTAAGATTATATCTCCTATTTTTTCTAGGGAATTAACGGGAACTTTGATTATTTGTAGTTTATCTTCCCAAGGAATTACAATATCAGTATCAAAAACTACTGGAATACGTCCAGCATTTAAAGCCATATAGAAACGTCCTGAATAGTTACCAGTACCTCTAACACATAGAGAATAATCACATTTATTCATGTTTTCCACAAATAAATTTTCTAACATAATGCGATTAGCTTCATTCTTAAAATAATAACTTTGACAAGGATCACTAATATCAAAATAGCTAGCTATACGCTTATCTGAAGCTAGAATTTTAATTGCCTTTTCTCTTAGTTGTAAACTCATTCCTTCTCGTAGTTTAATATCAACTTGGCGAGTCAGTTTACCTTGAGCTAAAACCGACTTAGTTATAGAAATCGGCAATAAAGCTTTGCTGATATTAGATAATTTACCAAGTGAAGATGTCGTTCCACAAAAACCAATAGCAGGTTTTTTGCCTTTAGGTAATATATCTAGAGAATCTAAACTATTTTTAGTTCTATAGTTACTCCAAAAAGGACATTCTGTTTCAAAGGTTTTCTTTAAGCTTTTATATAAACCACAACGTAAAATATGAGCAGTTGGTATATCTAAAAAAACATCAGAATCACTGGTAGCATCAATAATCAAAGGTTTATGATATTTTTCAGCTTCTGTTGCTGCATTAAATACAGAAGTGTCTAATTCTAAAGTTTCTGGATTAAAAGCTCTTTGGGGATAAATAGCGACTTGACAATTTTGAATTGAATCTACTTCTGTATAATAAGTTTCAGTAATAAACTGATGAAACATTTGATCGCGATTTTTAGGTCTAAGTGACCATAAAATTTCGACGCGAGTATTGTCAGAGGCATTGAAAGTGTAAATTTTCATCTGCTAATGTTTACTTCCAATTATTAATAATAAAATTAATCCTTAACTCTAGAGCGAATTAGTTTTAAACTAACTGTGTAATCATTTTCTTTTATATCACCCACAAAGCTAAAAGTATAGTGGGATCGCTGTCGCGATGTTTGTTTATTGGTAGCAATTCCTGAGTGGCTGACTTTTGAGGTTTCCTCAAAAGCTTAAACGCCACGTCCCCGCCACTTATGACATTGTTCGCCTGAACGGCTCATACTAAATCCGATTGACAAAATATACCTTTATTAATCTTGTAAAAGTAGTTGTAACTCAATACTTCTTGTTTAAGCCTAAAAGGAAGTAAGATAAGGATTATTTGGAGAAGA
>CAYMWC010000181.1:4423-11897 GCA_964393695.1 uncultured Pleurocapsa sp. | reverse complement strand
CTTCATTCTCTTGGTTTTTTCTGTTCTAGCCTTTCCATTAGTCTAAACTACAGATAGTAACTAAAGTATCTACAAATCAGTGGAGACTAGAAGAAAAAGGTAAATTCAACTTTTCGTAAATACATCTAGATTCAGATTTAGTTTTGTTTTAGGGAAGTCCAAGAAATAAAATATCCAAGTCTATCGAGAATCGCGAAAGATATCAACAAACCAATTAGGAAGGTGTGGTAGACGTAAAATTTGCGATTCAATCCCTTTCATTTCTTGTTTAGTTAGTTTAACTCCTGTCGAATAATTGATCTCAATCAACTTGACAACAGGATTCTTGCCTTTCCAAGTCATATTTTTGCATTTAAGATAGATTTTGCGCCTGCCCGTCTTTTCTCTATCAAGTTTCAGTTAATCTCGGAATTAATTGGGCTAAATTACAAGGACGATTACGAGAATCAAGTTGCTCTTTAATAATTCCCCAGCCTGTTTGACAAGCACCGCTCGAACCAGGTAAACAAAAAATATAAGTCCCGTTGGCAACCCCAGCTAAACAACGAGACTGAATGGTCGAGGTTTTTATTTCTTGATAGGATAACCACCGAAAGATCTCCCCAAAACCTTCAATTTCTTTATCCAATAAGGGTTTGATTGCTTCTGGAGTGCCATCTCTACCTGTAACGCCAGTACCACCAGTGGTTAAGATGACTTGGATAGATTCATCAACAATCCAGCGAGATATGACTGCACGAATTTGATAAATATTATCGGGTACAATTGCTTTTTCGGCTAAATAATGTCCTGTTGTATTTAAATTATCAATTAATATTTTGCCTGATTTATCGTCAGCCGAGGTGCGTGTGTCGGAAACAGTCATCACAGCAATTTTTAACGGTAGTAAAAATTCCTTTTGATTCATTTAGGGCAGTTAGGACAGTTAGAGACTTTACAGTTACTGCTCTTATATTACTTAGGGCTTGCTAATTAAATCTAAATACTTCCTATTTCCTATTTAAATTAATTTAAAAGCGGTTCTCATAGTTATGAAGTATATTATAATCAACTATCAATTACTAGTAATTTAGCAAAAATTAAGGTTGAAATTTTACTTCATTCGAATAAGCACCGCTATATTTACATTTTTAAAAATATACGACTTTTGAACTATGGGAATTTAGACCATAGCGAATAAAATCATAATAGTAAAAACACAAAAAGCGAGCAGTAGCATACCTGCAATGGTTGGATAAGGAGCGTGATTAGCTTTGGCTAAATATTCATTTACTTTAGAATCTTTTTCTTCTGGATGCCAAATCATGCCTTTCATAATTTTATCCTCTCTAAATTTTCATTAGATAGTTTAGATACTTTAAAGTTAACAAATTAGGAGATGATTAATTACTAATTTTTATAAAATCCTATCCTTCTTAACTATTGGTATTAGTTATTTGTAAAACTTGAGATTTTGTTAATAATTTGAGTCATAAAATACACTACTGTATTGCGACAGAAATAACACAGAATTCTGGCCATTTTTAACTTTTGCTGTTAAATATTAATTTTTGAAAAATCTCGGGATATACCCCCAAGGGGGATGTTAGCTTAACTTTTAAATATAAGACTGGTTAAAGGCTATACCAGCAAAACACAACAAAATAGCCATAGCAAAATCAATTCATAACATTAATTCAACTGAACTTATAAGGAAGTAGCACGTGGTTACAATTTCACATCAATCTTCATCGACAAGTCACGAACATCATCATCATCATGACTCAGAAGCAAGTAAGAGCAATAGTGTTGCAGTCTTGTTAATGGGTTACGGCGAGGTGGAAAGCTACGAAGACTTTGCCAACTACAACGAACAAGCGTTAAATCTCTTGACAGCCAAATTTGCACCTGTACCGACTTGGATTTATCCTGCGATCGCTAAATTGCTGGCGATCTTCGATCTACATGAATGGAGTCATCAACACAATAATTTTATTTCCCCCCACAACTCGATTTTTGAAGCTCAAAGGGCAGGAATTGAAAAAGAATTACAAGCAACCTGGGGGGATAAGGTTAAAGTTTTCAAGGCGTTTAACTTTTGCGCTCCCCATTTACCTGAACAGGTATTAGCTGAGGTTAAAGCTCAAGGCTTCGATAAAATCTTGATTTATCCTTTGCTAGTAGTTGATTCTATCTTTACCAGTGGGATTGCAGTTGAACAAGTTAATAAAGCTCTAGCTAAGCAAGCAGAAGGAGAGTCACATTGGTTAAAAAATACTCGTTATATTCCTTCTTTCTTTAATAAGCCAGACTACATCAAACTACTGGCGCAGATGGTCGAGGAAAAGATTGCTGAAGAATTAGCTTCAGGACATTTAGCTTCCCAAATTGGAATCATCCTGATGAATCATGGTTGTCCTCACAAAGCCAAGGGATTTACTTCAGGAATTGCCGAAAGTCAGGCTTTATATGAATTGGTCAGAGAGGAATTAATCGATAAATATCCCCTCATTTCCGTCGGCTGGCTCAATCACGATACTCCTTTAATTGAGTGGACACAACCTAATGTTAAATTAGCTGCGCAAAATCTCATGGAGTTGGGAGCAACTTCGGTGATTATGATGCCTATTGGGTTTGCCACCGAGAATCATGAAACCTTGTTAGACGTAGATCATATTATTCATCATCTACAGCACAAACATTCAGACGTGACTTTTATACGGATGCCCTGTGTTAACGATCGCCCTGAATTTCTCCAGATGGCAGCGGAGTGGGCAAAACCTCAAATTGCAGCCTTGTTGGAAGAATCTGGTGTAACTGTCAACCCTCAACTAGCCAAAGCGCAAGCTGTTCATCATCATCACCATCATTAAATTGAAGTTAAAGCGATCGCTCAACTAGAATTAACTTATGTAAATAGAGTTGTTAAGCAGTATTGCAAGTTTAGTTAAATAGGGCGATCGCTTGAAAATAAGATAGGGCTACATGATAGTATCCATACTCAGACAGAGGTAAAAATAAGTGAAACTCCTAGATGATTCACTTTTGTCCTCAACTTCAAAATTGATTTTATAGACATATAGGAGAAAAACTTTGGGATTAAGGGTAGCTGTTGTAGGTTCTGGGCCAGCAGGTTCATCGGCCGCAGAAGTTTTAGCCAGAGCAGGTATTGAAACTTATTTATTTGAGCGGAAACTAGATAATGCAAAACCTTGTGGTGGAGCAATTCCTCTCTGTATGGTTGAAGAGTTTGATTTGCCGCAAAAAATCATAGATCGGCAAGTCAGAAAAATGAAAATGATTTCGCCATCGAATAGGGAAGTTAACATCGGTCATACTCTTAAAAATGGCGAATATATCGGTATGTGTCGCCGAGAAGTCCTAGATGGCTTTATGCGCGAGCGCGCTGCTGAATTGGGTGCAAACCTAATCAATGGTACTGTATACCAGCTAGACATTCCCGATGGTGATCAAGACCCCTACACTCTCCACTATGCGGATCATTCCAATGGTAGTGTCCAAGGGGAAATGAAAACCCTGAAAGTAGACCTAGTAATAGGTGCGGATGGTGCTAACTCCAGAATTGCCAAAGCTATTGATGCTGGTGATTACAACTATGCGATCGCTTTCCAAGAGCGTATCCGCTTGCCAGAAGACAAAATGGCATACTATCAAGATCTAGCCGAAATGTATGTCGGTGACGATGTTTCCACAGATTTTTATGCTTGGGTGTTCCCTAAATACGACCACGTAGCAGTCGGTACAGGCACAATGAAGGTTAACCAAGCTGACATCAAAAAATTACAGGCTGGTATCCGTAAGCGCGCTGCTAAAAGACTAGAAGGGGGCAAAATCATCAAGGTCGAAGCTCACCCCATTCCTGAGCATCCCCGTCCTCGTCCTATCCGTGGCAGAGTCGCTTTAGTTGGCGATGCTTTAGGTACTGTAACCAAATCTTCTGGGGAAGGTATTTACTTTGCAGCTAAATCTGGTCGGATGTGCGCGGAGTTAATTGTAGAGCGATCGCAAAATGGACAAAGAGTTCCCACAGAAAGCGATCTCAAAGTCTTCCTCAAGCGTTGGAACAAAACTTATGGTTCTACTTACCTTGTGTTAGATGTTCTGCAAAGAGTTTTCTACCGCAGTGATGCTACTCGTGAAGCCTTTGTAGAAATGTGCGACGACATCGACGTACAAAAAATGACTTTTGATAGCTATCTTTACAAGACTGTAGTGCCTGCTAATCCTCTAGTGCAGATGAAAATTACTGCTAAAACTATCGGTAGTTTAATTAGAGGTAATGCTTTAGCACCTTAATTCAAAGTCAAAAGTCAATCCCACAAGGGGACAATGAAGTCAAAAGTTTTAAATCTTTATAAGACTTAGACTATTAGGTAAGGTAGAGAATTTGAATTTATTCTCTGTTTACCTGAACAAAAAAGTAATGCAATTAACTACGGCATCAGATTATTAGTTCTGATGCTTTTTTTTATGCCTAATTATACTTAAGCCAGTAAACAAAACTTGGGTTAGACTATTGTTTTCTATATTTTTAACTAGCTTGTTTAATTGAACGAGTAGTTAAGATTTGATTGGCTTGTAAAGGTTGAATAGCAGACTTGGGTACGGTAACGACGGCAATCGAATCACCTACAGCATTGAAAATTTCCAAGATGCAACCTTCTTCAAATCCTTGAGGATGAGGAACAAAATCAATCAAGGTAGCAACATCTCCAATCTTGAGATTATACTCGGCAAGATCTTGAGTCAGAGCAACTTCGGAGTAGAGTTGAATAGTCATATCAATTATCGCTTAGCTGGGATTAAAGTAACAAATTGGAATTTACCGTCGTATTGGCGTTTTAACCAAACTGTAACTACAGATAGATTAATTCCGTTGACTCCTTTTAATTCTCCACAAACATTATAGAAAGTTCCGTACTCATCAGTTCTGCCTGACTGTGCTTCTGAGGCTAAATTGAGTTGGCGAATGGCTATTTCTAAGGCTTGCCAGTTATCTAAAAAAAATCCAGCTTGAGCTAAAAATTGAGACTTATCATTTCGTGGTTTAAAAACAAGCAAGTACTTGGTTAATTTTGATTCTATAATGATGGCATCAGCAGGAATCTTCATTCTTAATCACTTCCCTTAAGTTTGATACCAAGAATCATCGCCAGCCAATAACATAGCTGTTATATATTCGCTCATAGCATTGACAGCAGCTTATGATGCTTGCTGCTACTTGTCTTGGAGCGATACCCGCTAATCTCTGAAGAAGATGTTACGCCTTCGCGCCTTCCACTATCTAAAACACTGATCAGCTTAATGAGTGCGTAACATCAGTTAATCAAACTAAGCTACTTAAATGTTGAATTAACTGTGATGCTTGTAAGACACCTTCAATTCTTTCGGCTGGTTTACCATTTTTAAACAAAACCAAGGTTGGTAAAGCGTCAATTTGATACTTAGTAGCCAGATTAGGATATTTATCAGTGTCAATTTTGACCACCTGTAAGCGATCGCGTAAATTAGCTCCTACCTGTTCTAAAATCGGACTCATCATTTGGCAGGGGCCACACCAAGTGGCATAGAAATCTACCAAAACAGGGACATCAGAACTATCTAATAAATCTTGAAAACTAGAGAATTGCTTTTTGACTGCCATAGCGATCGCCTTGTGTATACTTGATTGAGTCGCGAAGAGAAAATTAGTCTTAGGGACTACTTAGCCTATATGATAGCTAAGTTAGCCAGAAATAGTGGTATTTCTATTTAGTTTCTTAAGCTTATTTGGAGGGGCAAGTTATGGAATTGTTACCAGCAAATCTACAACATTTAAAAGATAAAGTAGCAGTAGTTACAGGTGCATCGAGAGGAATTGGGAAAGCAGCAGCTTTAGCCTTAGCTACCCAAGGAGCAAAAGTTGTGGTTAACTATGCTCGTTCTAGTGAGGCAGCAGAAGCGATCGCCCAAGAGATTAACACAGCAGGAGGCGAAGCAGTAGCTCTACAAGCAGATGTCTCTCAAAGTACAGAAGTAGATAATCTAATTAAACAAACCCTCGATAAGTTTGGGCGGATTGACATATTAGTTAACAATGCTGGTATTACCAAAGACACTCTTTTACTAAGAATGAAACTCGAACAATGGCAAGCAGTTATTGATCTGAACTTAACTGGGGTTTTCTTATGTACCAAAGCAGTCAGTAAGACTATGCTCAAACAACGCAGTGGCAGAATTATTAATATTGCTTCCGTTGCAGGACAGATGGGCAACCCAGGACAGGCTAATTACAGCGCAGCTAAAGCTGGGGTAATTGGCTTTACCAAAACTGTAGCTAAAGAATTAGCCAATCGCGGTATTACCGTTAATGCTGTTGCCCCAGGATTTATTGAGACTGATATGACTCATGATCTTAAATCCGACGACATCGTCAAATTGATTCCCCTGGGTCGTTATGGTAAACCCGAAGAAGTTGCAGGCACAATTTGCTTTCTAGCAGCCGATCCCGCAGCAGCCTATATTACTGGTCAGGTTTTCAACGTCGATGGTGGTATGGTGATGGCTTGAGAACATTGTTAGTTGGATGGTTGTAGGTAATTACCAATTATCAATGGCTACGGGTAGTTGTTCTTGGATTCGTCGGGCTAAGTCTTCGGAAGATTCTGAGCTATTATACAAGACCATGGTTGTGGTTTGATTGCGCTTAAAGCCAATGCGCTCATAAAAGCTTTGTTGATGAGTAGTGGTTAAATAAACCCTTTCGACCTTATTGACTAAAGGATGAGTTAAAACGGTTTCTACCAGTTTTCGTCCCAAACCTACTCCCTGATAATCAGGATCAATAATTACATCCCAGATAGCAGCACGGTATATACCATCAGAAGTTGCTCTAGCAAAACCAATTAGACGTTCTCGATCCCAGACAGTAACTACAGGATTACTATTGGCGATCGCAATTTCTAAGTCGTCAATATTTCGTTCTTGTGCCCAAAAAGCAGTTTTCGCTAACAAGCATCGTAACTGCCAGAGATCTACTTTTGACTTATCGACACAAAACTGAATATGACTACAATTCATTGCGATTAATACCTCCTTTGGAAGACCATAAAAATAGTTTTTGCTAATCTAGCCTAATTTGTTCTAATCACCTGTGATTGAAAACATCTTAGCTTTTTCTTATCCTACAGATATATTTGCAAATTCTTGGCTAAATATGCTGGATATGTGTCTTTATTTCCTGACATTTATAGTCATTCCAATTATTTTCTGTATAAAAAAACTGGTAAGTTGTTGAACTTTACCAGTCATTTAAACTACTGTGAGTGGTGAATTAATCAAACTCAAATCAATCAATCAATCAATTAATTAACTTTTAAATTTGGCGTTGCATAGCTGCGGGATAATTTGGAACAAATGAAGTTATTACCCCAGTCTCCAAGTCTCCAAGTCTCCAAGTCTCCAAGTCTCCAAGTCTCCAAGTCTCCAAGTCTCC
>CAYMWC010000181.1:0-4323 GCA_964393695.1 uncultured Pleurocapsa sp. | reverse complement strand
AAGTCCCACAGTTAAACTTAACCATCCTATAATGATGCAACGCCTAAAATTTTATTGTTTATCTTCAATTACTTGGTCAATCAGACCATATTCTTTAGCCTCATAGGCCGACATAAAGTAATCGCGATCGGTATCCTTCTTAATTTTTTCGATGGGTTGTCCTGTATTATCAGCAAACATTTGATTGAGTTGATCGCGGATACGAAGAATCTCTTTTGCCTCAATGTCGATATCTGTAGCCTGTCTGCGTCCTTGTACACCACCTAAAGGTTGGTGAATCATGATTCGAGCATGGGGCAGAGCTAACCGCTTACCTTTTGTACCACCAGCGAGCAAAAAAGCCCCCATAGAAGCAGCCAACCCAACACAGATAGTTACAATTTCTGATTTAATATGGCGCATCGTATCATAAATCGCCAGTCCAGCAGTTACCGAACCACCAGGAGAATTGATATATAGATAAATTGGCTTGCCAGGATCTTCTGAATCCAGATAAAGCATAATGGCAATAATTTGATTTGCCAAAGCATCATTAACACCTCTACCTAAAAAGATAATGCGCTCACGATATAGACGGTCATAAATACTAATCCAGTCACTATATTGCTGACCAGGCAATTGATAGGGAACTTTAGGAATACCAATGGGCATAGAATTTGTACCTTAATTGAAATTTATGTTTGTTTTAAGTCAGAGTGGCAACAGGAGTGGGAAGTTGACTAGCATTTTCTAAGACTTTATCGATCAAGCCATATTCTTTAGCCTCTTGAGGAGTCATATATAACATACGGTCTGTATCTTTCTCCAATTTTTCGATTGGTTGCCCAGTATTACGGCTAAAAATTTCCAGAACGACTCGTTTATTTTCTAATACTTCCTTAGCGCGAATTTGAATATCTGTAGCTTGACCTTGCGCCCCTTGACGAGCTTGGTGAAGGATAATCGTAGCATTAGGCAGACTAGCACGATAACCTTTAGCCCCTGAAGAAAGGATCATCGCTGCTGTTCCCATTGCCTGACCAATACAGATAGTATGTACTGGAGGCTTAATATAGTCCATAGTGTCGCAAATAGCAAAAGCTTCTGTTTCAAAGCCAATTGAATCCCCGCCATACCAAGAAGTACCAGTCGAGTTGATATACATAGTGATTGGTTTTTCTGGGTCATCAAATTGCAGGAAGAGCAACTGAGCCACAATTAGTTCCGTAACATCAATTCCTATTTGATCCTTATATTCATCAGGTGAGACTAAAGGAAGTCCTAAATAAATAATTCGCTCTTTGAGTAGTAGAGAAGGTAAATCTGGGGGTGGAGTACGATAGTTACCACCGCCTCCTCTGTAAGGTGCTTGTACTGCCTGAATTGGTGAATCCATAGTATTTTTAAGTTAATTTACCTCTTACGTTATCTTATGTTCTGCTAGGACAATTGGGAGCAAAACAAGAAATATGCTTTAGTTATGGTTTTATACCAAGGTTAGTAAAATGATTTTAACGCATCTATCCTCTTGGGTTTAGCTGGTTTTAATCCCTAAGACCGAACTCTAACCGAATACTTGCATTTTTGATTGACTAACATTGATGGCTAACTATGGCTAGAACGATCGCTTTAATTGCTCATGACGCTAAAAAAAATGACATGATAACTTTTGTCCAACGTCACAAACCTCTGTTATCCCGCTATCATTTGATTGCGACGGAAACAACAGGTAAACGTACTCAAGAAGCAACTAATCTGCTGGTCGAACGTATGGCATCAGGAGCTTTGGGGGGAAATGCCCAAATTGCTGCTAAGGTCGTTGCAGGGGAAATATTAGCAGTAATTTTTTTGATTGATCCGTTAAATGCGCAAGCTCACGAATCAGATGCTCAAACTTTGTTAAGAATTTGCAATGTTCATCAAGTTCCTCTAGCCACTAATTTAGGTACAGCAGAAACGATCGCCACTAGTTTTGCTCAGAGTTTAGTAGCTCATTTGATTTTTAATCCTGTCTCAGGTAGTAACAATAGTCAACAGGATTTAAACTTTATCAAACAAATGCTAGAACCCCATCTGCATTTAGAAGTTCACTTAACCAGCCCCGATATTAGTCCCCAAGAATTAGCGCAACAAGCGATCACTCAAGCTGCGGATTTGATTATTGCTTCTGGGGGAGATGGTACGGTTTCTGCGGTAGCAGGGGCATTAATTGGTACGACAATTCCTTTGGGGATTATTCCTCGTGGCACAGCTAATGCTTTTAGTATGGCATTGGGCATTACTCAGCAAATTAACCAAATGCGTCGAGCTTGTGAAATTATTTTGGCAGGAAAAACTAGAGTCGTAGATGCAGCACGCTGTAATGATTTACCGTTAATTTTGCTAGCAGGAATTGGCTATGAAGCAGAAACCATCGAAAAAGCTGATCGCGAAACCAAAAACCGTTGGGGTTCATTAGCTTATATTATGGCTGGTTGGCAACAGCTAGACGAACAACAACTCTTTGAGGCAGAAATCGAAATTGAAGGCGAAGTTAGAACTTTTCAAGCAGGAGCAATTACTATTGCCAATGCTGCGCCCCCTACTTCAGTGCTAGCCCAGGGAATTGGAGAAGTGATTGCTGATGATGGTTTGTTGGATATTACTATTGCCACTGTCGAAAATAAACTCCATGGGGTAACGACTCTCTTGAGTATGTTAGGGGCAGCTTTGATTAAAACTAGTGCAGGCTTAGATAATATAGTCCATTTGCGATCGCCCAAAGTCAAGATTTCGGCAACTCCTGCGCAAAAGGTGGTTCTAGACGGTGAAATTATCGGCTGTACTCCCTTAGAAATTGAATGTCTTCCCCAAAGCTTGACTGTTTTTGCACCTGTTGTTGAAAATAAATCGGCAAAATAGTTAACTATTGATCTGTCAATTATTAATTGATGGGTTGAGATTAGTCATTAGTCATTAGTCATTAGTCATTAGTCATTTTTTAAAAATAATCCTATTCCAAGCAAGATAATTAATCCACCTATTAATGAACCCCAAGAAGGAATTTCGTCAAAAACGATCGCGCCAATTCCACTAGCTACTACTGGTTCAAATAAAAGACTGAGACTAATTAAAGTAGGAGATAACCAACGTATAGACCAATTAAAACTCGTATGACCAATAACTTGGGACACTACTGCCATCAAGAATACATATAGATAAACTGCTGGTGGATAACCAAAATAGCTGGTGCTATATAAAAGAGGTAGAGGTAATAAAAATACTGCTGCAATTGAATAGGCGATCGCAATATATTGGTTGGTGTTTAAACCTCGTTGTTGTGCCTGTAAACCAAAGATAATATATAAGCTAGACATCACTGCGCCAATTAAAGCTAAAATATTCCCTAAAATTGGATTACTATAATCGCTGCTGACAAGATTAATATCTGCCAGGGCAATAATCATACCGCCGACTAAAGCCACCCCGATACCCACAAGTTTTAGCCGACTAAACTTTTCTCCATACCACCACCAAGAAAACAAGCCTACCCAAATGGGATTAGTAGTGACTAAAACCGTAGAAGCTGCGATGGAAGTATAGCTAAGAGAAGTAATCCAAGTGGCAAAATGAATTGCTAAACACATCCCTGCTGCGATCGCATAATAATAACTCTGAGGATTATTCTGAGTAAATTTTAGATTTTTTGCCGTTGGCAGTACAATTAAAGCAGCTAAAATTAAACGTGATGCTGACAGAAATACACTAAAACCAACTTTATTCTCAAAAGTAACGGCAGAAAACGCCAAGCGAATCCAGATTGCTGATAAAGACACCCCAATGATGCCAATTACTAAAACTATTCCGATCTGCCATTGAGACGGCTTCATTATTTAATTGAGCTTTTAATAATCATTATGTCTAATTTACCTCCTTTAAATACTGATACAATTTGGGCAATTCTCAATGAAGAATTAGATGATGCGATCGTCAATCAGTTAGTGTGGCATTATTTAGGCTATCGCTACGATCAAGCTAGTCAAACCTGGAATCTTAGTGGCGTTATTGACGATTGGGGAGAAAAATATCCCGAACCACCAGACTTTATTGCTAATCGCCCACCCACAGTTAAACTTACCCGTTCAATTCCAGCAGCCAATAAACAACTATTAAAAGAAAAGTTGGGCTTTCAAGGCTACAAACTAGGGGAATTTGGGCCAAGACAAACCCGTCGGGCAACTGCTGCTAACTGGCTGTTAGGCTACTGCTTTGTCAATTAATTAATGATGGGTGAGAAGGCTTAAAGTAATAAGTAATAAGTAATGAGTTTTTTACTTCCTACTTCCTATTTCCTACTTCCTGACC
>CAYMWC010000180.1:0-11926 GCA_964393695.1 uncultured Pleurocapsa sp. | reverse complement strand
CTTTTATAATATAATTCTTTATTGTCTTCTATCTGGCTGCAAACCGCTGTATCTCCATCAGATTGGGCTTATGAAGCATTACGTAACTTGGCAGAACGATATGGCTGTATTTCTGGGTTTCCCAACCAAACTTATGGAGGAAAGCAAGTTTTATCTCGTGATGAATTTGCTACAGGCTTAAACTCCTGTCTTAAACAAATTGAAAGTTTAATTAGCTCTTCTAATACATTAGATAGCCAAGATCTTGAGCTTATTAAGCGTCTATCTCAAGATTTTAATCAAGAACTCGCTATGTTGAGAAGTAGAGTTGATAATTTAGATAGTAGCTTAACCTTGATTGATGACCATCAATTTTCTACTACTACTATACTGACTGGGGAAGCAGTTTTTGGTTTAGGTAGTATCTTAACTGGTTCTCAAAATAATGGAGAATCCAATATTGAGCGCATACCTTATTTAGGTAATAAAATTAACTTAGAGTTGGCAACAAGCTTTAATGGAGAGGATGAATTATTTATTGAACTAGAAGCTGCTAATTTACCTGATCTTGTCGATATAACCGATACATTTCAAGGAGAATTGTCTTTTAGTGGTTCAAATAATAATAACCTTGAGTTAGATTTATTAGCCTACATTTTGCCTCTGGGAGATAACTTAGAGATAATTATTGGTACTACAGGTTTAGCTACTGATGATATCGCCGAGACGATTAATTTTTTTGAGGGAGATCAGGGTGCAGACGGTGCAATTTCCAACTTCGGTAGCTTAAATCCCATCTATGAAACGTCTGGTGATGCTGGTTTCGGAATTATTTACGAGTTAGGAGATATCGAAATTAGCGCAGGATATCTAGCTTCTCCTGCCAATAAACCTACTGATGAAGGTGGTATATTTAATGACCTTTACGGCGCGATCGCTCAAGCGATAATTAGTCCTAGCGATCGCCTGAATTTGGCTTTTACTTATCTACACAGTCGCAATCAAAGTGATACGGATACGGGTAGTAATTTAGCAAATTTACAGTCTTTTACGGAAAATGAATTTAATGAAGCAGTACCTACAGTCAGTGATTCTTATGGTGCGGAATTTTCCTATGAATTGAGCGATTTTTTAGTGATCGGCGGTTGGACTGGATTATCAAAAGTTACAACTTTATCTACCCTGTCAGAACAAATAGAACGTGGTACGCAAGATGTTTGGAATTGGGCGATTACTTTAGCTTTTCGCGATCTTGGTAAAGAAGGTAATTTAGGAGGTATTGTCATTGGTGCTGAACCTTGGGTGACAGATTCTAGTACTAATAGTCTAGGAGAAGATGAAAATATGTCCCTGCATCTAGAGGCTTTTTATCAATATCGCCTATCAGATAATCTTGCCATTACTCCAGGGATAGTCTGGATTACTGCACCAAGTAATAACGATCAAAACGATGACTTAATTATTGGGGCAATTCGTACTACTTTTACTTTTTAATTTTTAGATGTAATGAAAGCTTAATCTTGTCTTGTTAAGTTCTTGATCTTTTGCTTCTACGCTTCAGGCGTACAACTAATAATTAATTACAAGGTCAAAATATGAAAAGGCGTAGCTTTTTGCCGTTAGCTACTCTGGGCGGTTTGGGATTAGCTTTTGGCAGTCATCGCTATTTATCTTGGCAATATCCTCTAACTTATCAACACTGTCCATCAATCAATTTCCATAACTCGTCTCCTCAATTACGTTTTGCTGTTTTGGGGGATGTGGGAACAGCTAGTAGAGAGCAATACAAACTAGCTAAAACTCTTGGCTGTTATTCACAGTTTAATCCTTTTTCTTTGGTTCTTTTAGCAGGAGATAATATCTACGAAAATGGTGAAATTGCTAAAATCAAAGCTACGTTTGAGCGACCTTACCAAGAGCTTTTACAGCAAAATGTCAAGTTTTATGCCGTACTGGGCAATCACGATATCAATACCAAAAATGGGGAAGAGCAAATTGCCTATAAAGCATTCAATATGCAAGGAAGATACTATGCTTTTAGCCGAGGAAAGGTAAAATTTTTTGCTCTTGATACAAACCCAGAAGCACCTTGGCAAGAACAATTATCTTGGCTCGAACAAAAACTAGCGTTAACTAGGCAGCCTTGGAAAATTGTTTTTGGGCATCATCAAATTTATTCTTCTGGCAAGTATGGCGTCAATACAGAATTAATCGATAAGCTAACTCCGCTATTTATACGCTATGGCGTACAGCTATACATAAATGGTCACGAACATTTCTATGAAAGAACAAAAGCGATCGCTGGAACGACCTATTTAACAAGTGGTGCAGGTGCTAAACTTCGTTCTGTAGGAAAGTCAAATTGGACGGCATACTCTGTTTCTAAATTAAGCTTTGCTGTCATTGAAATTTATGCTAAACACCTAGAAATACTTGGCATAGGTACTAATGGAAAAGTATTTGATCGCGGAGAGATTGCGTATATTTAATTTAGGGGATTTGGGGGATCTAAGTTAAAGAAGATGAGAATTTTAATTGTTGAAGATGACGATCGCATTGCCAAGCCTTTAGCGGAAGACTTAAGACATCAACATCATGTCGTAGAGATTGCTGATGATGGTTTAGAGGGATGGGAATATACTCAGGCGATCGCCTACGATTTAATTCTCTTAGATTTAATGTTACCCAAGCTAGACGGCATCAGTCTTTGTAAGCAATTACGTCAATCTCAATACAAGGCTTTGATTTTGATGCTGACTGCCAAAGATACCACCAGCGATAAAATTATTGGTTTAGATGCTGGTGCAGATGATTACTTGGTTAAACCCTTTGATCTTGAAGAATTAGCTGCCAGAATTAGAGCTTTATGTCGTAGGAGTGCAGAAATCAAACCACCAGTTTTAACCTACGGTAAATTACAACTCGATCCTGCTAGTAATGAAGTTAAATATGATGGTCAAGTTTTAATTCTGACTCCCAAGGAATACATGATCCTGGAGTTATTTATGCGTCATAGCGATCGCGTTTTTAGTCGTTCAGAAATACTAGATAAACTCTGGGAATTCGATAAACTTGTCAGCGCAGGGGATCTCACTGTCAGAACTCACATTACTAATTTGCGTCACAAGCTTAAAGAGGCAGGAATGGCAGAAGATTGTATTGAAACGGTTTATGGCATAGGTTATCGTTTGCGGAGTGAATAAAATCTATGCTGTCTGAAGTTTACTTGGTGGGGGAATAACCTCTCCTTCGGTTTCCCAAGCTTCTAGATACATTTCAATTACCTCTTCTCCATTAGCTATTGCTTCCTGGCGAGTTTTGCCGTGAGTACAAGGCATAATAACGCGATCGCTAAATTCGGGAATAGTAACTAAAAATAGTTGGTCTTCATCAGACCATTGAATAATCATACTGTATTGATTCATTAGTTTTATTTGTCTCTTAGTTTATTTAATTCTGCTAATAATTTTACTAACTGTTTTTCCAGATACATTGGTACGTCATCGCCATTTTTACCAGGAACAGTCAAAGTTTTATTTAATAATGGATGTCGCCAACGCTCATGACTGCCTTTACCTCTTTTTGCTAGGTAAACAAAGCCTTCTTTTGATAACTGCGCTTTGAATTCTCTAATTTTTCTTGGCATAGATTTGTTGAAAATGCAAATTCCAGACGATTACCCTTCGGGTATGCTGAGTCCTGCGGACTTGCTCCGCAAACGCGATCGCTTTTTATAAAAACTATATAAAGTTTTAAAAAGAATTAGTCTATAAAAAATGATCGCACCATCAACCCAAAAATTGTAACAGCAGGTAAATCTTAATAAGTTCTTGATCTTCTCGAAATAGATCTAAGTTATCGAGAAAATTGGAGACAAAATTGATATGGATACTTTATTACCTGATTTTAGCCAAGCCACTTTTGAGTCGGGACAACCTATTGACAATCAATATTTTCCTATTACTCCTGGCACAGTAAAGTCCTATGAAGGAGAAATAGACGACAAAACTACTGAAAGCAATCAAGTTTTTGCCACCTATGACACCAAGGAGATCTCTGGGGTACAGACAACTGTTGTTCGCGATGTAGCCTGGAATGAAGGGGTTTTAGTAGAAGATACCCTTGATTGGTATGCCCAAGATACAGCAGGTAATGTTTGGTATTTAGGGGAATTTGCCACTAACTACGAATATGACGATCAAGGTAATTTTATTGGCACAAATACCGATGGTTCATGGGAAGCAGGAATAGATGGTGCGCTACCTGGCTATTTGATGCCAGCCAATCCTCAAGTGGGAGACAACTACTATCAAGAATTTTATCAAGGTGAAGCTGAAGATCAAGGAGAGATAGTCAGCTTAAATGAATCTATTTCTATTGACTTGGGTAATTATGAAAATGTCCTCAAAACTCGCGATTTTACTCAACTTGAACCAGATGTTTTTGAATTTAAATATTATGCACCAGGAGTAGGACAAATTCTCGCAGATGAGGGAATAACTGAAGCAGGAGGAGAACCAAAACTGTCTCCAGAATTAATTGATGTTTCAGAAACTCCTGATATCAACTTACCTACTTTAAGTACTGCTAATTTTGAAAATAGTACTGTAATCAACAATCCCTATTTCACCCTTACTTCAGGTACTTTATCTATTTACGAAGGAGAGGAAATAAATCCAGATAAGGAAGAAACAGAGACAGAGACAGAAATTAATAAGGTTTTGGTGACAGATAAGACTGAAAATATCCTGGGTGTTAATACTGTGGTGGTACAGAATCAGGAATTTGTTGATGATGTCCTCACCGAAGATAAGTTATCTTACTATGCCCAAGATCAAGAAGGTAACGTCTGGTTACTCGGAGAAGACGTAAGTGAATACGAATATGATGACCAAGGTAATGTAATTGAAACCGATGACTCAGATTCTTGGCGCGCTGGGGAAGGTCAATCTTTACCTGGCTTAATTATGGATAGGACTCCCGAAGTTGGAGAGGGTTACTATCAAAGATTTGATATTGGAGAAGCAGAAAATCAAGGTTCGATTGTCAGTTTAGATGCTGCAATAGATGACTTTGGAGAATATGATGATGTTTTGCAAGTTAAAGAATTTTCGGCTTTGCAATCTGATGGCTTTGACTATCAGTATTATGCACCTGGGGTTGGTCAAATATATACAGAAGAACTAAATGCCAATGGTGATGTAATTTTTACAAGTTCTTTGGTTAGCGTTAGCGATTTTGGTAGCCAAAATGACTCTAGCTTTTCTTGTTTGGGTTGTGAAACCTCAAGTTTGATTTAAGATGCTGAGTTCAAAGTTAAGCTGAATAAATTGCAATGACACTTTTTTTGCTGACGTTGGTGAGCTTGTATGTATATACTTTCTGGCTGTTGACTGTGGGCTGGAAATTCAAACGCCAGCGCGATCGCATTTCCTGGCGAGTTCATGTCAATGGAATTAGAGGTAAATCCACCGTAACGCGTTATGTAGCTGCGGTGTTTAGAGCCTCTAACTATCACACTTTTGGAAAAACTACAGGTAGTGCTGCCAGAATTCTACGTCCTGATGGTAAAGACTATGACTTTGGGCGCAAGGGCTATCCCAATGTCAACGAACAGATCGAGATCTTAAAGGGTTTTTGTCGCCAAAGGGCGGAAGTCGTAGTGATGGAATGTATGGCAGTCAATCCCGTTTATGCCCAGTGGTTAGAAGAAACAGTAATGCGATCGCATATTAATATTATTACCAATGTGCGTTACGACCATCCTGAATATTTGGGAGCAACTTTAGAGGAGATTGCCGAATCATTATCTAAGACGATTCCCCGCAATGGCATCCTGATTACGGCAGAAACCGAACCAAGGCTGCTTAAAATTCTGGCTCAGAATGCCAAAAACAAGAATTCTCGGCTTTTAGTCGCCAATCGACAAGTAGTAAGTCCCCAAGATTTAGCAGGTTTTTCTCACTTTGCCATAGAAGATAACGTAGCCATTGGCTATGAAATTGCCAAGTTACTCAAGCTCCCTCAAGATAAAGCTCTTAGGGCAATGCAGCAAGCAGTAGCAGATCCAGGCGCATTTAGCATTCAGTTACTTCAGTTCGAGTTAAGCCAGATTGCCTGGGCAAATCTCTTTGCTGTCAACGATCGCGAAAGTTTTGTCGATTTGTCCCACAAACTATTTAAACAATATGCAGACTATGAGAAAGTCGTTATTTTAAACAACCGTCACGATCGCCCTACCAGAGTCGAAGTCTTTGCTCATCTAGCTCGCGAACTTCAATTCGATCGCGTTATTACCTTTGGGGATTACGAACAAGTCGTCAATAAAACTTTTAGTGCTGATTCAAATAAAGTAGTCAACTTGGGAAATAGCTCAAAATTCAAGGATGCTGCTGCCAGAGACATCCTCCAACAAATAGTTAGAATTACCAATCTCCCTAAGATTCTGTTAATTGGAACGGTAAATATTCATACCCCCCAAGCAGAAAGATTGCTGCATTTCTTTGAAGGGCTTGGCTCAGATGCTTGTAAGCCTTGTGAAGGGAATTCTTTACCAAAAGTAGCCACTTCTGAAACCCAGAGGAAACATTCAAGTGGGAGGCAAAAAGCTTATGTTAGAAAGTCTTAACAGCCCTGAAATTTGTCGTTTATCTTTAGCGATTGGAGCTTTTGTAGCCGTCAAATACAAAGATAACTATGGAATAATCCCAGGTGGCATCATCGTTCCAGGATTTATTATCGCTCTTATGTTAATTTCCCCGCTTTGGTGTGGGACAGTTGTAGCTTTAGCTTTTCCCGTTTATTGGCTCTACCAGAAATTTTTAGCTCGAACGGGATATAAACGTAGAACGCCAATGTATTTATTGGCAACCCTATCTCTAGCGATCGCTAATTTAGTCGCACTTATTTATATTCAATTAGGGTGGTTCGTCCCTTCTTTGGATAATCTATCGGGAACAATGCTTCCTGCGGTAATTGCTTTTACTTTTACCAAACAAAAGCCCTCCAAGGTGGTTCGAGGAATTGTCTTCACTACTTTAATAACAGCTGCGATCGTGGTGGCAATCTATGGAATTGGTTCGACTTATTTGAACCTTGATTTTGATACTCTCAGACCTATTTATGCTGGAAAAGCAACCCTGCAAATTAAGTATCCTATAGTTCAATTTTATATTGCCTTAGCAGTAGGATATTTTATCTACCGCTCTCAAGATGTCCGCTCTGGTGGTTATATGGTTGCGCCTGTCACTGCTGCTTTACTGATTCAGCCCGTTAGTGCCATTGCCTTTCTTTTGGGATGCATTTTAGTTTATTTACTTACCCAAAAAATTTGTCAATTTACTTTGCTAATTGGCTTAAAACGTTACGCTCTGGTCTTGTTGTTAAGTACTTCTTATATTTGGTTAATTGAATTACTATTTGCTTATTTTGATTCTACAATTTTACCTTTTCAAGGTAGCAATATTTTTGCGATTATTGCCATGCTTTCTTGTGTTAACGATCGCATTTTATATACCAATAAAAATATTGAATTTTGTATGACAATTACTCTCATAACTTCTCTATTTTCAATACTTATTGCTGAACTTGCTGCCATTGTATTTATCTAAAAATTTTCCAACAGTTCCCAAGCTTTTAAATCAATTCAATCTTTCCTTGTAATAATGAAAAACCCAATATTAATATCAAGAAGAAAAAGTTGTGTCTTGTGCTGTAGAGCAGTACCTTATTTTCTAACAGGCATCATCGCTACTAGTTTATTTGACTTGGATTCTCGACAATTTAATTCGTTCGATTTGGCTTTAGCACAGAAAGGTAAAATGATACAGGAGTCAGGGAATTTCTTGCAGGAGATCGATCGCCTCAAACAACTTGTCATTCCCAAAGAATCCCATCTTTACCAACCGCCAACCGCAGAAGAATTAGACCAATTTAAAATACTGGCTAAGGTTTTTATGGCTCAAAACTGGCAGAAAGCGAGCAATTTAGCTAACAAGCTTGATTATCAAATGGTAAAGTTTTTTGACCTACCCACAAAACAAGTTTTTTATGGTTTGAGAGAAAATCGATCGCCAAATCAATCTCAACGGGGATGGGGTTCTTGTTTTCTGAATCCTAACTATCGAGTTAATGCCTTACTAGAAGCTCCCCACCTACTATTTGATCGCTTTTCAGAAGAAATTGCTGCCAGGGTATTTCTCCTCTCCTCCGCTCGTGGTTTTCTCTTAGCAGGGGCGCACCGCAATGCTAATGGATTTAAGACAGCAGATGTCTGTAATCCTATTAATTCGATATTCCAAGCCGTACATCAAGCCTGGGCAGATGCAGGAATGAAAACCTGGCAAATTCATGGTTTCGATCTGGTAAACAAATTAAAGTTTCCCTCTGATACCGCAGCAGTGCTGTCTAACGGTCGAGGAGAAGTTTCTCCTGAAATTAAGAATTTAAGTCAAATATTGCGGAGGGCTGGGTTACAAGCCTACGTCTACAACACTTTGCCATCATCTTCATCTCTCAATCAAGAGGTCAATGGAAAAGTTTCAGGACAGATTTTCTCTTCCCTTGGTGCTAGCCAAAACGTTCAAGGAATCTATAGTACGGTTCAAAAAAGAGCTTTTATTCATGTCGAACTGGGCAAGCAACTACGCAGTCATAAAAGCGAGCGAGATCGAGTAGCCAAGCTAATTGCTAACTCGATTGGTATTACCGATTGAGCTAATGGACTTAAAACTTATCTTATCGTGGAGGTTAAATTAATTAAATGTCTAGTTCCATAAATCATCTTCAAGAAAGGACTCACGTTCGTGTTAACGCATCTGCTAGAGCGATTATTGATAACTCTGAATATAAAGTTGAGGATTGGAGTATTGGAGGACTGCGTTTGAGTGGATTTAAAGAGAAGGTCAACATAGAGGACTGCTTCCCCATTGAATTTTGTCTGAGCTTTCAGGAAGGGATCAAGATTGCTACTAAAACTTTAATAGAAGTAGTATGGCAATCTAAGACAAAGCAAGAGTTAGGGGCAAAATTTCTTACTTTAACCAGACTAGAACGAGATTTACTCTCTCAGGCGATCGAAGAATTGCAGAAAGGTGAAATTACTCCTCTTGAAGAAGTCTTGGTTAAGACCGATACTTTCTCAGTGATCGTACCTAACAACTCTTCCATAGTTAAAGCTACTCAAGGTTCAGATCTTCTTAATCTCAAAAAGTTAAACTTGTCAAACTTCAAGAGATTTTTCTTGGTTTTGACTTACTTGGGAGTCGGTAGCGTACTGGGAGGATTGGCAATTGTTTCTCTAAATCACTCCGCCCGCTATATGGAAATTAAATCTGCAACTATCAGTGATATAGTCGAACCTGTTGTCTCTACAAAGGATGGCAACCTCAGTGCAGTTTTTGTTCGCTCAGGAATGAAAGTTGAAGTAGGTCAACCCCTACTGAAAGTAAACAACAATGATGCCATCGAGCAAGAGATCGCCAATCTCAATGCTTTAATACGGGATAAAACGAGCAAGCTTGACGAACTAACGGAGCAGATCGAGCTAAGTCGCCTAGATCTAGCTGATGCTTTATCCGTACAACGCAAAACTGAAAACTTAAGACAGCAAGAGCAAATTAAACTACAATCTTATCAAGCGATCGCCCAAAGCAATTTAGATTCAGACCTTGCTAAAGCCGAATCCCTAGAGGTACAACAGCAAACTGCGCAAAAAGAAGTCGAGAGGTTCGATGCGCTACTCCAGGAAGGGGTAATTAGCCAACAAATATTGGAGACAAAAACAGCCAAGTTAGCCGAGCTTACAGCCGACCTAATTGCTGCCCAAGAAGCAGTGAAGATTGCTGAAACAGCAGTTAATTCAGTAATATCGGGAAATTTCTATAACGGTAATAACTTAGTAGGAAATCTATCTTCGTTGACAGCAGAAGCGATAGAGTTGAATGAACGGGTACAATTAGCAAGACAAAAAATTAATACTTGGGAACGAGCGCGACAGGGACAACATTTAACCCTCCAGAAGCTAGAACAGCAAAAACAGAGTCTAGAAACCCCCCATCCTAACCGTAACTCAGAGTTAGGAATCAATTTACCATCTATGGTTTATCAAGCTCCTTTCTCTGGGTCGATTGTTAGAGTGGAAAAGTCACCTGGCAATACGGTTAACCGAGGAGAAACTCTAGTTTTACTCCGTCCTCTGAGCGATCGCCCAACCATTGATGCCTATCTCACTCAAGACCAGGTAGCATTGATAAAAATCGGCAGTCCAGCGACCGTTATTGAGCCAGCTTCAGGCGATCGCTTTTTAGCTAATGTCATCGAAATTGATCGCACAGGTGGCTTTAAAGACAAGGTAAGGGGCGAATATTTACTAGAAGGGTCAGAAGAACAACCTGCCCATGTTAGATTGTCACTGGCAAATATTAAACCAAAACAGAAAGAGCGATTAACTGGAGGAATGCCCGTAATTCTAGAAATTGCCAAATCCTCACTTTTGCCGAAATTACAAACAAAAATATTTAACCAAGAGCGAACAATCAACAATTGATCAAAAATAAATAAACAATCACCCATTCTGATTACTAGTTACTTTTTTTTGATATTTACCATATGTTCCAGAAAACTCGCTTGCAGTTGACCTTAGCTTATCTAGGAGTATTAAGTTTAATCCTGACTCTTTTTACTGTAGCTGTGCGCTGGAATTTTACTCGTAGTCTGAATCAACAATTCAATGTCAGATTAGAGAATTTGGCTCAAGCTGCTGTGTTTAACATGGATAATGATGAAGGGAAACTGGAAGTAGATGAAGACGAAATCATAGTCAATCAAAAACAGATAATAGAATGGTTCAATCTAGAAAAAAAAATTGTCGGACAACAGGGAGAATACAAGTTAGATATACCCTTTAATACAAAATATTTAGAACAAATTCAGAATTATCCTCATTCAATTCGTAGTTTTAGCAAACCCGTTCACAATTTAGAAACTGAAGAATTAATTGGCTATGTTCGAGTTAGCGAATCATTGGTTGAACTCCATAACACCCTACACCGTTTCGATTATGGCTTAGGTAGTGGAATTGCGATCGCACTTTTAGCCAGTGGTTTTGGCAGTATTTGGTTAACTCGTCGGGCTATGCAGCCAATTGAAGCTAGTTTTAAACGTTTGAAACAGTTTACAGCCGATGCTTCCCACGAATTAAGAAGTCCTTTAATGGCAATTAAAACTAACGCGGATGTGGCACTGAAATATCCCAGGGGAATGCGAAGCACTGATGCCGAAAAGTTTACCGCTATTGCTTCAGCATCAAATCAGATGACTAGATTAACTGAAAATTTATTACTGCTAGCTCGAAGTGATCAAGCTTTTAATCTTCAAAAAGAATTAGTTGACTTAAATCTTATGCTTACTGACTTGATGCAATTATATAAGTTACAGGCGCAGTCAAAAAACTTGAAATGGCAATTAGAGTTAGAACCAGAGTTATATTTATTAGGCGATCGCATTTTATTAAAACAGCTATTTACCAATCTTTTACAAAATGCACTGTGTTATACGCTTACTGGTGGTTCAGTAATAGTTAAAGCTACAAAAATTAATTCCCACCTCAACATTAAGATCAAAGATACAGGAATTGGTATTGCCCGAGAACATCTAGATCTTATATTTGAAAGATTCTGGCGCGCAGATAAATCTCGTTCGTATCAGTCAGGCAAATCAGGATTAGGGTTAGCTATTGTTAAGGAAATAGTTCAGCTACATAATGGAACAATTTCAGTAGATAGTCAACTTGGAAAAGGTAGTTGTTTTGAACTTCGTTTTCTTACTTGAGTTCGACTACGAACATCGTTTCAAATAATCTACAGGTCAGTTTGCAAACAATCGGCGATCTTGGTTAAACTAAGCCAGGTTGTCGCCAACCCGACTCGTCTTCAGAACGCAGCATGAG
>CAYMWC010000179.1:3055-11988 GCA_964393695.1 uncultured Pleurocapsa sp. | reverse complement strand
TTGAGAGACTTTCAATAAATATCTCATCTTTCAGCCAACCTGCTGAATGTAGGTTAATATTGTGTCACTTAAGGTATTGTAGGAATTCTTGAGCTTTGTCCAGTGACAGCAAATCTTTTGGGGTTTGACTCAAATATCTATCAACGTCTTTCCACCAATAAGCCTGAGATGTAGCTGCAATTCTATACCAATACGTGCTTTTGATTGATTTTCTGAAAACATGGGTAATGCCCAGATTTTGCCCAGAAAAACCAATCAATTGATATAGAAATGTGCTAGTCTATTAAGGTTGGTAAATTATTGGAGCGTGTTTACGCCGTTCTAGACGTTACCACAAACGGGATGTAGCGCAGCTTGGTAGCGCGCCTGCTTTGGGAGCAGGATGTCGCAGGTTCAAATCCTGTCATCCCGATAGCTTATAATTGCTTACAATCTCTACTTTGTGTAGGTAAAGGAAGAAGGAAGAGGATTTGTAGCCTAATTAAAACTTTTGACTAACAATCAGGTTTTCGGAATCGGATTTCGTATAAGTTGAATGGTAGGGAAATGTTAACACAATTAATAGCCATAATATTGTATGGGCTTCTTAGTCTTGGAGGAGGCATTATCGGCTACCTCAAGAGTCAAAGTAAAGTATCTTTAATTTCTGGTGGAGTTAGTGGTTTACTGTTACTGATTTTGGCTGGGATGCTCAATTCAGGTATATCTTGGGCTACTCCAGTTGCAGCAGTTATCATCTCGCTTCTGGTTGTGGTGTTTATTGTTAGATGGTTGAAAACTAAAAAGTTAATCCCCGCAATGCCGATGATTTTCTCTGGGGTTGTTGCTCTGATTGTAATTATGAATTGATAATTAATTCAATTAAGGTTACTGAAACTGATTCATAAACTTACGATCAATATAATTTTTCAGCCACCAAAAAAGATGCGATCGCCAACCAAAAATATTCCAAGATGCGATCGCCTGATGATCTCCTGTCCCAATTAAAGCTAAGTATTTACTTTGAGGGATATAACTTTGTAGCGGTTGTCCTGTCAATATAGATCGCCAGTTGGCTACTAGGGGTTTACCTTGACGGACAGCAAAAACTCCAGCTTTGGGACGCTGATAATTAGCCATGGTCGCAATATCTCCTGCTGCAAAAATATGAGGGTGAGATAGGGACTGAAGGGTATCTTTGACTAAAATAAAGCCTTGAGCATCGGTAGCTAGTTGAGACTCTTGAATCCAATTAGGGGTAGTAGCTTGAGTTACCCAAAAAACATGATCGTATTTAATATTTAATCCTGATCCACAATAAACTTGCTCTGATGTTATTTCTTTCACATCTTGTAGTAAATGTAGCTTGATATCTCGTTGAATTAAAATTTTTTGCAGTTTATTACTTACCCAATGATTATGACCTGCAAGCAAGCGATCGCCTCGATGAATTAGATGTATTTGTAAGTTATTTTTGACGAAGTCATCGCAGGCTCTGCCGTGAAACGGCAGAGTACCGATGACTTTCGCTTTGAAAATTTTTTCTAAACAAGCCTGCATATTTAAAGCTAACTCAACCCCACCTGCGCCACCACCAACAATTACTAGTGATAAAGAGCTATCAGGATGATCTATTGCTTTTTGTTTTAACTTATACCAAGCATCTAGAAATACAGGGACAGGTTTAGCAGGGATAGCATATTCTTTTGCCCCAGGGACAGTAATAGTTTTAGGAATACTACCAATATCGATAGATAAATAATCAAACTCAATCTTATTATGGGACTCGCAGATCACATAATTATGGACTGTATCAATACCAATTGCCCCATCAACAATCAACTTAGCACCAGCAAATTGAGCCAAACTATGTAAATCAATATGAGTTTCATCGTAGGTATAAAATCCAGCCACATGACCAGGAAGCATCCCCGAATAGGGAGTTTTGGCTACATCACTAATTAAAGTTAAATCTATTGCTGGTAAAGGATTTAAGCCCCATAACTTTAGCGCGATCGCATGAGCATGACCACCACCTATTAGTACTAATTTCTGATTCATACAAGCATAATTTCTTACTTCTTACTTCTTACTTCTTCTAAATAATTCGCGATCGCAATTGCAATTTGTTGTTTCCCTACTGCTTTTTTGGGTGCTTGTTCTTTAGTTACTAAATAAGCGACTTGTGCGCCTGTTGCTTGTTCTTCTTCGCCTCGATTTGCTACAACCATTTGATAACCTTGTTTTAATCTGGTTTCGGCGATGTTAATTAATTCTGCGTGAGAGATATTTTCTTGATATTTAAAGGTAATCATGCCCAAACTAGGAAACTTAGCCCGAACCTCACTAATTACTTTTTGGGTAGCTACTAAATCAATTTTAGCTAATACACCACCACTGGGAATTTTACCTGGAAATACTTGAGCAGCTTGATAATCAGCAACGGCAGCCGAAAAAATTCCAAACTGATATTGTTTTTGCTGTAATTCCTTCATTACGGCTGTTACATACTCATCGTAGGTAGTTACAACTTGGTGGGGAAGATAACTAGGAGGAAAATAACTGCTTTGTCCGTGAATTAGTTGGACATTTGCCCCACGAAGATACAACTCCTCAGCAATACAAGCACCCAATCTACCTGTAAAGCGATTGGTTAAACGACGTATATTATCTATGGGGACAGGTGTTGGCCCTCCAGTAACTAAAATAGGTAAATGATGCAGCGAAGATGAACTAACAGCCCGACATACAGCGTAGGCGATCGCTTGTTCTGCTGGTAAATTATTTTTGCCGTTAGCAACGTGGGGAGAGATAATCTTGACTCCTATCTGATTTAATTTCTGCAAAGATTCGGTCAAGATCGAATTGTGTAAGCTGCCGTGCATTGTCGGTGCAATTAAAATTTGGGTTTTACCCCTTTCCATTCTGCCAATAGCTGAACCTAAAGTAGCAGTAATCACACCGTCTGCTATCCCCAGGCACATTTTATTAATCGTGTTATAGGTGGCAGGTGCAACAAGATAGGCAGCAAAAGGGCGATCATCGCTCAAATGTTCTGCTGCTGCCGTTAATTTAGTTACCACAGGATTAGTGGTACTCCATTCCAAAGCGTCAATAGTGGTATATCTAAGAGCTTCCTGAGATACAAAAGCAACCACATCCGCCCCTTGACGACGTAAAGTACGAGCAATTAACGGGGCTTTTATGGCTGCAATACTACCTGTAATTAGTAGGGCAATACGTTTATTTTGTAAGTGAGTTGATTCTAACTCGACTTGGCGATCATTTAATTCTGATTCTGGTGGCGGTTGAAATTCCCAATTAGTCATAAATAAGTAATAAGTAATAAGTAATAAGTAATAAGTAATAAGTTCTCAAAAAAAAGTTTTATTTATTACCTACTACTGACTACTTATAACCTATAACCTTTTTTGCTACTTGCTACCAAAAGAAACCTACTACCTACTACCCACTACTTATACTAAATCCTGTTCTCATAGGTCACTTTAAGGTGATGTAAGTCAGAAGTCAGAAGTCAGAAGTCAGAAGAGTTACAACTACTTTTACAAGATTAATAAAGGTATATTTTGTCAATCGGATTTAGTATTACTACCTAACCTTAACCCATCAATTAAAAATCAAGAGACCACTATTAAAGATCGGCGTTGGTGAATCGAGGTATGATTTGGGAATAAAGCGATCGCTCTTTAAGGAGAATACTTTTTTGACTAACTCCCATAGTGGTTCAAAAGTCTCTGCACTATGGTCTCCAAGAACCCAACCCAAAATTCCTGGCTGAAAGTTATCTACTGCTGTCCAAAGCCATATGCGAAGCGGCTTGCCCTTATTATCCCGCCCTGACGGGACGAATGAGGGTATCCTTTAGGAAATTTTGTTTTTTTATGACCAACGAAGGTTTCTAATTCATCTAATTCTCCCACTTGTGGAATTGTCTCTGGGTTATAGGCATTGGGCAAAAGTTCTCCCACTGCGCGAACCCAGTTCATAATTGTGACATGATGTATTCCTTGGACTCTCCCTATTGCTCTCAAACCCATTCCATTCACCAACGTCGCAATTTAGATTACTCGTTGATTTTCACAGATTTTTGCTCGATCCATTTAGCTAAATCAACTTCATTTATTTGACTACTAGCTAGACGTATCCAAGTTTCATACTTTTCTTTGAGTGAAGCTTGAATATCATAACCATTAAGTTTAAGAAAAGTTCGCATTACAACATAAGAGGTTCTTTTATTTCCATCTATGAAAGGATGATTATTCGTAATTCCGTATCCATAAGCTGCTGCTAAATCGAAAATAGTGGGATTGCCATAATTAAACAGATTTCGCGGTCTAAATAATGCCGACTCTAATAACCCTCTATCCCTGATTCCATCACTTCCTCCATGTTCTGCTAGTTGACGAAGATGAATGGCAATTACAACCTCTTCTTCAACCCAAATTGGTACGCTCATTGCGCTAGTTTTCTCAATACATCGCGATCTTCGCGCATAATAGATTCTGCTATTTCCATCTGCGTAGCAAAATCTTGGTCGTAAGGACTAAGTTCAATTCCTCTGGATGTTTCTGTAACGTACAAAGTATCACCTTTACCGATACGTAATTTTTCAAGAAGCTCTTTGGGCAAGATTACCCCAGTTGAGTTACCTACTGTAGTCACTTTTAATTTCATGGTTTGAACCAAAATTTAGTTTGTTATAACGAACTATATAACATAATATTATATACCAACGTGAATATCCCTTACTCTGACTGGTACACAGGCGTGAGTCATTTGAGCAACTTGCATTGGTTCGCCTTTGCCACACATATTAGTGCCATGCTGAACTAATTCTGATTCGTCACCCAAAGCATCCACACTATTCCAAAAGTCAGTAGTCATACTATGGTAAGTGACATTTTTCAACATCCCCGCAATTTTACCGTTTTTAATCTGCCAAAAAGCATCCCCACCAAATTGAAAGTTACGTCGTTGTTGATCGATCGAATAACTACCAATGCCATCAATTAAAATTCCTTCTTGGGTATCAGCAATCATTGCTTCTAAAGTTGCAGTATGAGCATCTCCTGGTTTACCTGGTTCTAAACCCAAATTGGGGATACGTACCATCGGGGTGCTTGACCAACTATCAGCATAGGCACTACCGTTACTACTACTACTACCACGTCCTAAACGATAAGCGGTTTCCCGATCAGTTAGATAGTCGTTGAGAATTCCATCTTTAACTACGTACCATTTTTGGGCTGGTACACCCTCATCATCATAAGCCATAGTACCTCGTCCGTGAGGCTGAGTGCGATCGGCAACAAAGTTAACCCAAGGCGAAGCATATTGTAATTGATGAAGTTGATCGGTAGTTGCAAAGCTTGTACCTGCAAAGTTTGCCTCGTAACCATAAACGCGATCCAATTCGGTGGGATGTCCTACAGATTCATGAATTGTTAGAAATAAATTACTTGGTTTTAAAATTAGAGTGGTTTTACCATCGCTGCTTAATTCAGGAGCATAAACTTTTTCGATGGCTTCGTTGGCAACTCGTTCAATATTCTCCAGCAAATCATTAGCGTCAATGTGTTCATAACCAATATTGAGAGGTGGACGTTCATAACTTCTACTTTTAGCATCACCATTAGCGATCGCTGTACATCCCATCCCTGGAAAACTGCGATAAATAGTTTGTTCGATCATTGAACCAACCGTAGAAGCGAATATTTTGTCTTCTTTGGTAAAACTGAGGAATGAATAGGCTTTTTTGAGACCCTGTTGCTCATAAGCGAGAAATTTCTCGTTAATTTCTAATAATAGCTCCGCTTTAGTTGACATCGAAACTTCAAAAGGATCAATTTTAATTGGCGTAATATATTGATCTTGATAAGCTGCTACGGGTGCTAGTTTAACTGGTTCGTGTTGAGTGAGACGACTGCCTTTAGCAGTTTCAACCGCCAAGTTGACAATTCTGGCAATCTCTTCTGAAGTAAGGCGATGAGAGGCTACAAAACCCCAAGCACCATCGAGTAAGACTCTAACTCCAAAACCAGAACTGACATTATCTGTGAGTCGGCTTAAAGAGCGATCGCGTGCCATCAAACTTTGTTGGCGATAGTTACATAGGCGAATATCACCATATTCACAGCCAGTCTGTTTAATTAAATCGATCGCCAGGGTTGCTAATTCTTGGTTAGTTGTGTGTGCGGAAGCTTGTATCATCTAGGACTTGAAGATTAAAAATTTGAATTTAGCTTTATTTTAAACAAAAGCCAATTATTAGTGTCTTTAATTCAATTAGAAACGAAGTATCTAGCTATATTTACCTAAAAGAAATCAACTAAGCAAAAATCCTGATAATCTTGTGTCTAAACCTGTAAAATATTAAATAGAGAGTTTTATTATCTGACTTCTCAGAATCACAAATACTTGTGATATGGTCATTTCAAGAGTTATTAAGTGAATTCACAGATTATTTACATAAATATCCCAATAATTACGTAAACTTTATACCATGCCCACATATTCACGGATATACTAAATTTAAGCACTAAAAAAAACGCCAGTTATTCTGTCATAATCAATCAACATAAATCAACATATCAGTAAATCCATGGAAGATATTAACAATTACATTACCTCTATTCAACAAGAAGTTGTTGCTGAAGAAAAAACAGTAAAAGTAGCTAGATTGATTATTTTGTTAATTAAAATTGAAAAAGAACTAGCTACTGTCAAAGAAACTTTGGCAAAATTACAAAGCCATCAGCAAAAATATAATCAAAACTCTCAACTATCGGAACAAATAGAACAAAAAATAGCTACAGTTAATCGTCTTTCAGATAAAATTAGTAAAGCTAGACTAAACTTGAACTACTATTTTATTTAGTATTTGACTTGTAGAGCTAGATTAATTAGTAGTCAAATACTTAGGTAAGTTATCAAGTTCGTTTTACTATATCGCCAGGACATTATAACTAGCAATAATTAGCACCTTAAGATATTACCTTATATAAAAGCAGTATTGAGTAAGTTTAATATAAATATAGAAACAGATAACTTAGCATCTATTCTTGAAGGGTTGGCATTTGTCAACCCTTTATTAGTTTTAAGTTTTTAGATCAAGTTGATTACACAAAATTCGCCGATTGAAAACTTACTTTTCCGTCAGAAGTTTTAATAAAAATTACAGATAAATCAACGGCTACTACCGTTACTTCTCAAAGAAAACAATGCGGAGTTAACTTGGCGTAAATAACTTTCGTTGTTAGCCATTTCAGGCTCAAGAGTACCTTGAGCGATCGCACTTTGGATTAGTGTTTCTGCGTCAATTTTGCCTAAATAAACTGACTGAAGAAAAGTAGCATAGCTGGGAATTCCTTCATTAAGCAAGCGACCTTGATAACCTTGAAATACTAAATTAGTGGGAGTTACTTCTGCTGCTACTGCGGGAGTTATAATTGCTAATAATAATAGAAGCCAACTACCAAATAAAAATTTGTTCATCAATCTATACTTGAAATTTATTAATAGCTCAAACAATCAATATTTACTATTAAACAATAATTAGTTTAAATTTAATTAAGTAGAAACTTAGGATTGATTGTAATTTGAGGTTGACAATAATAAAAAAATATCACTAATTAATTATTCGAGCATACATTAATATTTAGAATTAATCAAAAATTCACTAATTATTATCTATTTTGTAAACTTTGATCTTTATTGATTATTGTAAAAAAACTTGGAAATTTTCAAAATTTAGCTTCAATAATAAAATCATAGATCATCTAAAATACTATTATAAAATGTATACTCTATGACCTACATCTCGCCTAAACTTCTAACTTTCGAAGAATTTATCGCCTCCTATGGAAATAACCCTCGCTACGAACTGATTGATGGAGAACTGCGTGATATGCAACCCACAGGCCCTCATGAAGAAGTTTCAGGAAGTATTGCTGGTAGGATCTATTCAGAAATTTTTCGCTCTAATTTCAACTGGTTAATTCCCAAAAACTGCTTAATTAAGCCACCTGCTGCTTCAGCTACAGCTTTGCGTCCAGACGTAATTGTTTTGGATCAAGCTCAACTCAGTACTGAACCATTCTGGCAAACAGAACCGATTATTTGTAATGGCAGTACTATTAAACTGGTTGCCGAGGTTGTTAGTACAAATTGGCAAGATGACTACGCTCGAAAAGTAGAAGAATATGCTTTTCTCGATATCCCAGAATATTGGATTGTAGACTTTCGCGGTCTAGGTGACTTACAATTCATAGGTAATCCTAAACAACCTACTTTTACTGTCTGTCAACTCATTAATGGCACATATCAACAGCAACAATATCGCTTGAAAGATACAATTTACTCTTATCTCTTTCCCCATTTGAAACTCAGACTTGAAGATCTGATCTGATGGGGTAATAAATTAACTACACAACAGTCAATCTTTAAACGAGCGATCAAAAGGCTACGCGGTAGAATAATTGCTTGTTGGAATAACTCAAAGATTCGATTTACTATAGTCATTTATACAGCCTTTTTGGGAACTCTAGATTAATAGTTTTTCAAAGAGTTTATGCTGAAACGCCACTGGTTAGATTTAGTTGAATATGTCTTTATTGCTGGTTCTATTACGGGAACTGTAGCAGCCATCACCACCAAACAGGGAATCTTTGCAGTTACTCCTCTAACTATAGCTATAGGGTTGAATGTAATCAATCGGCAAAGGTTCAATCAATTAAGCCAAAAGCAAGTTGAACATTTACAGCAGTTAATTCAACATAACCAAGAGAGTCAAAATCAAACATACGCCTCATTGAATCAACAAATTAACTCTTGCACCCAACGCCAAGATGAACTTCAAAAGCTAAATTCTCCTATTCTTCAAAATCAGCAACAAATAGAAGAATTAAAAGTTGAAATAACTCATTCAAATCACT
>CAYMWC010000179.1:0-2955 GCA_964393695.1 uncultured Pleurocapsa sp. | reverse complement strand
CTGGAACATCTAAACAATACTAAAGCCGAAAAAGAAGAAATTCTTGAGATTGATAAAATAACTAAACAACTCCAAGAATCTCAACAAGATAAACTGCAAAATCAGCAACAAATAGAAGAATTAAAAGTTGAAATAACTCATTCAAATCACTCGATTGATTCTTTAGCTAAACAGTTGAGTGAAATAGATAATTCCATCTTAACTTCTGAGGTTGAAGTCCTGAAAAATCAAATTAAGCAGTTTGATCACATTCTGGAACATCTAAACAATACTAAAGCCGAAAAAGAAGAAATTCTTGAGATTGATAGGATAACTAAACAACTCCAAGAATCTCAACAGAAAGTTGTTCAACTTTTAAATTCCATATCTAAAGATAACTCCTCATCAAAAGATAGCGATCGCCTTCTTGACCTAGGAGAGAAACTGACTAGCTTTCTTAAAAATAGGAATTGGAAAGAGGCAAATCAAGAAACTGCTCGAATTTTACTGAGACTAGCTGGAAAGCAATCACATGAGCATCTCAATGGTGAAGATCTTAAAAAACTGCTGCCAGAAGAATTAAATATTCTGAATCAATTATGGTCAACTTATAGCAATGGAAGGTTTTCTTGGTTAGTACAAAAGCAAATTTGGGAAGAGTTGGGAGGACAAGCAAGAGTTTTTGATCTTCAAATGTACGAAAAATGGTCAAAACAAGTGGGATGGCGTGTTGGTAATCAATGGTTGTGTTGTTCAGAGCTAGATTTTACCGATGAAGCTCCTATAGGTCATTTTCCAGCAATATATATTCAATGGTCAAGTTGGGGTTCAGCTTGGTGTGGAATTGAGACTGTAATGCTGTTCTCTAAAATAAACAGAACCCAATATGGCGAAGATAATAACACTCAAAACCTTAAAAGAGAGCTACAAGAGTTTGGCACAAACATAGAACAAGAAATAAACGGTCTAGGCGATAAACTTAAGAGAGCGTTTAATCCTTTAAATGATTTATTTTAATTAATTCAGGTTCTCACTGTTCCAGCACGACAGTCTCTTAACCAAAGTTCAACCCCTTGACCAATGATGCCATCAGTAGATTCTATCGGTGGTGCAGGGGGAGATTTGGAGTTAGAACTACCAAAACGAGAAAACATCATGACCATACGCCAACCATCATTAGTTTGAACTAAAAATAACCAATGATAGGTTTGAATATCAATTATTTGGCTGTTTTGATATTGTCTTTCTAAGACTGTAAAAAAGATTTGTTGTGGGGCTTCTGGCTCAGGAGAATTATATTTGATTTTAGGTAAATTCAAAGGTTGAAGCTCGGCATTGCTGGCAGTAATAATATAATTTTCAATCCCTGCTTCTCTGTTATTTTCCTGGGTTCTAATAATAACTCGATTGCTATATTGTGGTAAATCTTTTAGTAATAAAGAAGATAACTTTTTGAGATCATTAGGACAACTAAAACTATTATCTGCTGAGTTATTTGTCTGACTATTAACTAACTGAATGGGCGTAATCAAGAAAATAATTATTGTTAATATACCTACTCGCCAGATTCTCAAAAACTTAACCTTCACTATCAATTACTTATTACTATTTATAAAACTAGGCGAATAAACTTTTTCTTGCCTACTTGTAACACTTTGCCTGCTAAATCATTAGGAGAAGTAAAAGTAAGATTAACATCAGTCAGGCGATCGCCCTCTAAACGAACTGCACCTCCCTGTACTTGTCTTCTACCGTCGCCACTACTTTGACATAAACCACTAGCACCCAAGATATAAAATAGCTTGGCAGGAAATTCTACTGCTGATAAAGAATATTCGGGAATGTTATCACCACCTGCGGTATTACCTTGCAAAACAATTTGTTCTGCTGTTTGCTGTGCTTGTAAGGCTGCATCCCGACCGTGAAATTGGGATGTAATCGCGATCGCCAGTAATTTTTGTAATTCTCTAGGATTATCGGGTAATTGACTTAAATCAAGATTGGTCAATAGCTCAAAATAATCAGGCAGTAAATTATCGGGTGTTTTCTCCAGTTTAGAATACATTGATAAAGCATCTTCCTGTAGTCCGACGTAGTTATTTAAGGACTTAGACATTTTTTGTACTCCGTCTGTCCCCAATAAAATTGGCAGCAGTAAACCAAATTGAGTCTGTTTACCAAAGTGCCTTTGTAAATCTCTTCCAACAGCAATATTAAACTTTTGGTCTGTCCCTCCCAACTCTACATCTGCTTCAACGATTACTGAGTCATAACCCTGCATTAAAGGATATAAAAATTCATGGAGGAAAATTGGTTTTTCTTGGCTATAACGTTCAGCAAAACCTTCTTTGGCTAACATCTGTCCGACGGTCATCGTTGCTAGTAATTCCTGAATTTTTGCCAAGTCCAATTTACCTAGCCATTCGGAATTGTAGCGAACTTCTAAGCGTCCTGGGGTATCAAAATCTAAGATCGGACGTAATTGGTCTAAATAGCTTTGAGCGTTTGCCTTAACTTCTTCGGCGGTTAATTGACGACGCACGTCCGATTTACCTGTAGGATCGCCAATTTGGGCAGTAAAGTCCCCAATAATTACTAGGGCGATATGCCCTGCATCTTGAAATGCCCGTAATTTACGGAAGGCGATACTATGACCCAAGTGAATATCTGTACCTGTCGGATCGATACCCAACTTGACTCTTAACGGGCGATCGCTTTTTATTATTCGTTGGCTTAAATTTTCGTTGGGATTATCTGAGTCCTGCCGATCTGGAAAGATTTCGCTTGTACCTCGGTGTAGCCAATCTAAATTGTTATTTGAATCTGAAGAAGACATTGCCAATTACCCGTCCGACAAGATTTAATTTTGCTTTGCAGTTGATATTTGCGTCAGATTACCAAGGTATCAGACTATCTGCCCTAAATCTAGTATCGTCTTCAACCTCTATAAGAGAAGACTCTTTTAAATTCTTAAAT
>CAYMWC010000178.1:0-12012 GCA_964393695.1 uncultured Pleurocapsa sp. | reverse complement strand
AAAGGCAAAGTTTTAGCTATTTAATGGTTGGTTTATTTAAGCCGAAGTGTACTAGGCTCTAGGCTCTAGGCTCTAGCATTTAAATTTTACTTACTTCCTATTTCCTACTTAAGTGACTAATGACTAACTAATGAAGACTTGAGCAAAGATTGGAGATAATTAATTTCCTCTTGCCAATACGAAGGTAAACTGTTCCAAGGATCGCCGTCACCGTCAGTGGGACTATCATCAGTAACGTAGATATAACCAATATTACGAGCTACAGCATCTTGAATATGACGTTTCATGGTGGCAGCATCAGCAACAGAATGAATTAAACTAGCAAAATGTTCCTGCTGATATTTACTTACATAGGGTTGAGGTGCGTATTCCTGCCACGCTTGAGAATCGTCTTCAAAAATTACCGCTATATCTGCAACAGGACGAGTCAAAAAACCTTCATCTGTATGAGTGCCAGGGTTGATGATGACTTGCTTTAAATTAGTTTGATTCTTGATGTAGTGATAAATATCCTGATAATAAGCTAATTTTTGCGCGTTGCTGGCAGTTTCATCCAGAAAAATGCCATCAAGATTGTAATAGTTATTATAAAGAGCAATATCTTGTTCAATTTCTGATACAGGGCGATCGCCATATTTGGTATACACATAGCCCAAAATAGTAACTCCCGACTCTCTTAAATCTTTTAAACCTCGCTCATAATCTTGATTAGGCGGTTGACCATCAGGGCCATTATTAGGATTAATAATTGCGACTATGGGTACTTGTTGGGCTGCACTAGCAACATCCGACCAAAGATAATTTTCAGGTTCATACCAATTAGGATAACTATAAAGAGGTAAGAGAATTTTCAGTGAATTTCCGACTACTGCTTGTGATTGACAAGACACCACCATAAAAACCACCAAAATTGCCATTAAAAATCTGCTAAGGTTCAATGCTTTCATTAGATCTAAATTATTGGAGAGCTTTTCATCTAACTGGTTCTTAATTTAATTTGATTTAGTGATGTTCCCAAAGCGATTGCTTCAAAATCTTTATCAATGTGGAGTAACAGCAAGTTATGTTCAATGGCAGAAGCAGCGATACAACAATCAATAGTGTTGCGAACTGTAATTCCTTGACGGCGTAAATCGTAATAAATTCGAGCAGCAACAGTCCATGATTCTACACTAGGCTCAATATAATCTTGAACTTCTAAATAATTACTAAGAGTTGACCATTCTTTTTCATCAAGACAACCTTGTAAAAGTTCGGTTTGAGTAAATCGAGATAAATAATAATGCTTGTTATCAATAGCTTCAATCAAGGTTTGTTTAAAGTCATCAGAATTTTTCCGAAACAGCTTAACCCAAATCGAAGTGTCAATCAAGAGCATAATTAATTACCTCGCATTGACTTATAATCATATCCCTCATGAAATTGAATTTTTCCGCTTAACTCTAAAAGATCTTTCTTCTTTTTAGCTTTGATAAATTCTTGTAGAGCAAGATGAATTAATTCTTTTTTAGTTCTGACATTGGTTAAAGTAAAAGCTTCTTCCATCAATTTGTCATCGATTTCAATATTAGTTCTCATTAGTTTGATTTTGTGTGTAAATTAATACACATTATACACTATAAATTGAGACAGGGAAAAGGTAAATTGAAATGTAGTGTTTAAGGAAAAATGGGAGAGGTTGCACAATGCCAAATGGTGGATCTGATTGTTGTGGTACTTGTTGGTTCAATTCGAGAAATAAAGGCGAAGCTAGGCGCAATCCCTCGGCTATTCCTTCAGAACCACACTATTGCATCATTCGAGAACTGCCTATTCGCTCTGCATTCTACACTTACTGCGCGAATCATCCGCACCGCAATCCAAGGCGCATCGAAGTTCCTATCGGGCCAGTTTGGGAAGGAAACTCCCAAGGATATAGAGAGGTTTGGAAGCTAGCACCGAGTACCGAAGAAGTAAGATTAAACTTACTCAGCTTGCTCAGTCAAATACAGGAACAGCCTGGTCTTGAATATCCTATTGGCATCTATGCAGACAATGTAATCATCTGGCAAGTGGGTGAATTGCGCGAAGCTAGAGCATTGGAAGAATTACGTCGTATTGCTACATTTTCACCAGATGCTCAGGCTAGTAACGATCCATTCAAGCGTACTCGTTATAGCACTATATCGGCAGCTTTAAAGGCGATAGGAAAAATTGAAGGTTCTATCCCGCTTAATTTTCCAGATGAGCCATTAGAAAGACCTCACCCAAACCGACGATCTGTCTAGTTTGTAAGCATCGCACACCTAACAAGCCCGTTACACACCGACAGAAGAGAGCGATCGCCTCAATGATTTGATCTGGGATAATAAAAGTTATAATCTCAGATATTAAGTGTATCAGAGGGAATTACAGTCTAGTAGCCCAGCTTACTTAATTTACAATAGTAGGCGAAACGCCTACGCATTCTTAAACCAATGACATTACAAGAGTTACAAAAGCAAGCATTACAACTGTCAACTGGCGATCGCTGGCAGTTAGTACAAACTCTGTTAGAATCACTAAAACGGGAAGCAAATCCTAAGCAGAAGAAGAGAAACTTGTCTCGTTTACGAGGAGTTGCAAAAACTTCAGCAGCCACAGGAGAGGATAATACTAATGAGGACTATGCAGCTTATTTAACAGAGAAGTATCAGTAATGCGAGTCCTGATTGATACCAATGTAGTTCTTGATTTCTTGCAAGAACGAGAACCGTTTGTGGAAAATGCAGCAAGATTATTTGAGCGTATTGATACTGGAGAGATTGAGGGATTTATTGCAGCAACGACAATAACCAACATTTACTACATCGTCCGTAAAGCAGCAGGAAGGGTAATAGCCCAAGATGCGATCGCCCAAGTTCTATCAGATTTAAACATTTGTGCAGTCGATTTAGAGATACTGGAACAAGCTCTTGCGTTGAATTTCAAAGATTTTGAAGATGCAGTGCAGTATGCCTGTGCGGTAGTGCATAACGTTGATGCAATTGTTACTCGTGATGTCTCTGGATTTGTTAATGCGGAGATCCCTGTAGTGTTGCCTGAAAACCTTACTATCAACAATGATGGGTTATCTGCGTCTGGTGAGCTTAGTTGTTAAAAATGCCTTGTATGTTTACTTCCTATTTCCTTATTTCCTACTTTAGGATTAATATCCTCCCAAATAATAGGCATAATCAGGATTTTTGATCGCTTGTAAAACCTGTTGACGGGAAAGGCAGACAAAGACAAATGAACCCATAACTAGACCGATAACCGCCCATTCAGGAGCGATCGCATTAGCAGCAATATAGCCCACAATTAAATTAACTATAAGACTAGGAAACAGCGATTGTATCACTGTCGAGACAAGATTAAGACTAAATAGGATAACTGCATTTAATAAACCCAACACCAACAGTAGATATCCTAAACAGCCCACCCAAGTTAAAGTCAGGTTGACAGTTGCCCAAGGTTTGGGGGGTATACCGATGGTAAACATTACTAATAAACCTAAAAATAAGAAAATAATGCCCATTAAGATTAAATAATACTGATGTAACTTCTGAGAAAAAGTAGCCATCTCTTCAAATGACACTTCTTTTGCTCGTCTGTACCAATAACGAATTAATTTATAGGCTAAATATTCGCTCAAAGGTACTGCTAATAAGAAATTCAGCAAAGCCAAATCCATTGCCCGTTGATAGGCAGAATCAATCGCAAAAATTAAACCCGAAGCTGTATCTACAGCCCAGCCAGCGACCAAGCGATCAGCAAAGATAAAGCAAAAATAAGTAATACCATAAGCAAAAAAGGGCGCAAGTAAATAGCCTGTGGCACTGAGATTAGGTAATTCTACTTCTCCGTCAACAGGATGAGCTAATTGTTGTTTTCTAAACAAAATCAAAACGGCGATCGCCAAGATAATTAAAGTGACAAAAATAGCTACTACCTGGGCTTCTAATGCACCCATTGCACTTTCAAATTTCAGTAGCCAAAACAATAAAGTTAAACCGATCAATGTTAAAGGTGTTCCCCAAACTGATAGTAGAGATAAAATTGCTAACAGCATCCAGAGTAAACTGAGAACCAAATAATAAATAACCCCTAAAACCAGATACCCATCAGGAAATAAACTGCGATAAAAACCAAACCATAAACTGATTAACGCCAGGATAAAACTAGTTAACATTCCCAACCCTAAAAGAGAAATACAGGCACGTCTGGCTTGTTGGGGAAAACCCAAACCTAAATAAAATTCCCCTCGACGGGCGATCGCCTGTACAAATCCACCACTGGTAATCAAACTAGCTAAAGTCGCAAGGGTAAATAAAGCAGCAAGTTGCGGTGAGATAAATTTCCAGCTATCAACTGTCGGAATATTACCTAAAATTAACAGGGAGATTAAAGGAATAGCGTAAACAAAACTACGGGAAAATTGCTCGACAAAGGCATATAGTTCGATAATTAAGATTTTTTTCCAGCTAGAAGCGGTAGTTTTTTCGTTTTTGGCGACTGCGATCTGATTTGGTTGGTTAGAAATATTTATTTGTGAATTAAACTTGTCACTATTGATTCGATAAATATATTGCCCAATCTCCAACACATCCGCAAAACCAAATTCCTCTTGAATAATGCGATCTGTATAACCCAAAGATTCCACGATCGCCATTGTCTGCCAATGATCTACCAGCCTGGGGCTAACTTCTTCTACTTGGGCGATTAGTTTTAAGAGTTTTTGTTCGTCGGACATGGCTTAATTGGGTAGTAGGTAATAGGTAGTAGGTAATAGGTAATAAAACCTGTAACAAGCAAGTAAGTGAACTTATATACTTACCTTCTGAATTCTGACCCCTGAATCCTAAACTTAGCTCTAATGATTTTAAGTAGCAACTTGGGTTATTAGTACTTCCAAAGTAGCTAAATTACTTTCGTGTCGCTCTAGACAAACACCATTAGACCGACGAGAAAATTATGAAAGATGTTTATCTTTATTGCTTGATTTGAAAAACTGACATACAATGATAAAAACCTAAATCGCTTGGGTTTTATTAAGCAGATGCCAGAAATATTAAGGATTGACAATCAAATAGAAGCTGCAATTGCTAGACAAATAGAAGTAGAGAAAACTCAACTTAAAGCTTGTGGTGTCTCCTACGACAGAGAAAAAAGAAAACTTTTTATTCAGTTTGATAATGGCTGTGAATTTAGCTGTCCAATTTTATTACTTCAGGGTGTAGGTGAATTGTCAGATGATGAGATCTCTAAAGTCAAATTAACGCCTGCGGGATGGGGGTTAACCTGGGAAGATGCCGACATCGATCTAGGCGTTAACGAGTTAGTACAAGGAATATTTGGCACAAAAGCCTGGATGAAAAAAATTGCTGCTAAAGGTGGTCGTTCAAAATCTGAAAAAAAGAAAGCTGCGTCGAGAGAAAATGGTAAAAAAGGCGGTAGACCTAAAAAAATTCCTTCTAGTTCCACACTTTAAAGTAAGTCGGCTAGATTTAAACTACCCAAACTGTATCCCAAGGCGCACCACCAACTTCCAAACCAGCTAAATGACTGTTGGCCTTAACTATTTGTATGCCAGTGCGATTGGGCGTAGCCCACGCTTCGCGAGCGCGTAATTCTAAATTTAGCTTTCCCTTAGTTGTATCCCGACAGTTAAATATCAAACCTTTGGCTGTGGGAGTACGAACATAAGTACCAGATAAATCTGTTTCTCCTGAAAGAGTAACCATAAATTCGGCAGATTTAGCTTGTATTTGCCATTTTCCCCAAGGTTGTATCTCCCAACTAACCTCAGAATTCCAAGGCGCAAATTCATAAAATTTTCCCTGATAATGTATCCCAACTAAAGCAACTTCTTCTTCCCACCATAATACTTGTCTAATTCCTCCCCCCGCAGTCATAGCTAAGTCTGGCTGTTGTTCAAAACTATTACAATTAACCCAAAACCATTTTTGAGGAAACGAACCACCCCAATTTTTCTCGCTATAAGCGGGTGCAGCATTAAAGTGATAGTGTTGCCCACGCCACTCAACCCATCCTGTTGCTAGACCATGAGCTTGTGTAATTTGCCATCCTGGTTCAAATATGGGCAAATAAGATAGCCAGCCTGCGGTTGATTGTTGAAATTGTTGTGGATCACCCCAACCGTAAACGGGTTGAATTTGATATTGCCAACGACAGTATTCATTTCTCACAGGATCGAAGACGCTTCCTTGGTTTAAAGTAGCTGTTACTTGATATCCTTCGGTGATGTAGTTGTGAAATTCAGCAGGAGATAAAACCCCAGGTTTAGTTGGCAAATTAGTTTTTTTCCAATGCCCAAAACTGAAACTATCTGTGGCTGCAAAAAATTTTTGTACTTGCGGAAATGAACGATAGAGATAAGCTTCATCAATACCTAATATCTGTACTGCACCACCACTATAAGATTTTCTGTCTAAAGGATCTTCGAGAGAATACATAAAGGCAAAGGTTTGATTAATTTCAGGTAGAGTCAGACGTAAATACCAACCTTCAAAATAGTGAGGGTTAATTTGATTCCAATGATAACCACTGTGAGGGGTTTGCAAATCGGTTTTGAGGGTAAAGCACGATAAAGTCATATTAAATAAAAGTCAAAAGTCAATCCCATTTATCCTCGAATGGGGACAAGGGGGTCCAATGAAAATGGACAAAATTAGACAACCTTGGCAAAACGAGCCAATCTATCTGTCAATAAATTAAGTTTATTATCAATAAATGGCTCGTTTTGCCTCCCACAAATAAAAATTAGCAACGCCAAACCCAGGATTAGGAAAGGTTGTCTAATTTTGTCTAACTTTTCTTTCGGGGATTTATCCCGCGCTTCGGGGGACAATGAAGTCAAAAGTCAAAAAGCTAAAAATCTTTTGCTGAATTAAAACTCTTTATCGAAAAGTGGGTTTTTAGAATTGAATTTGGTATCATATCATCTAACAATTATTATCCATTATTAATTATCCATTATTGAATGTTATTTTGGTTGAGCCAACCTGAAAATGTCAGAAGCAAATCAAGAATCACTTAATTTAGAAAATAATTACCCACCAACGTCTACAAAAAAATTAGAAAATTCCCTAAAAAATATTTATTGCCTCAGTGGTTTAGGAACAGATGATCGCGTTTTTCAAAAGCTAAAATTTCAAGGTTATCAACCAATTCATATTCATTGGATAGAACCCAAAAAGGGAGAAACTATTACTGCTTATGCCCAACGTTTAACTACACAAATTAAGTCAGATTATCCAATTTTAGTAGGCTTATCTTTTGGAGGTATAATTGCTGTGGAAATAGCCAAACAAATTGCGACTGAAAAGGTAATTTTGATTTCCAGCACTAAAAATAAACAGGAAATTCCTTTCTATTTTAAGATTTGGCGTTTGTTACCTATTTATCTTTTATTACCTGCAAGATTTATACTTTGGGTGAGTCAATTGTTGGTAGGTTGGTTTTTTAGTTTAGAAACTATAGCGGAAAGAAAATTATTAAAAGCAATTATCTTTGATGTTAATGCCAAATTACTTAAATGGTCAATTCATCAAATTGTCACTTGGAAAAATGAATTAGTCCTCGAAAATATTTATCATATTCATGGTGAAAGCGATCGCATTTTTCCTATGAGGTTTGTTCACGAAGATTTTACTGTTAAACATGGTGGACATTTGATGATTATGGATCAAGCTGAACACATTTCCCAATTAATTCAGAAAATTGTTAATTTATAGTTAAATAAAACAAGCAATGGGAAACAGTAAATACTCTAAAAAAAAGAGTTTCCAGATAAACTGATAAAAATCAGTAATGGCAGTTTTTTCGTTTAAATCAACATTACGACTACGCCACCAAAGCAAGCCTAATAAAATTACATGACTGACCATAAAAAAGCTAACATTTAAAGAAGTCAGCCAGAAAAAACCTGCACCGATCATACCAAAATAACAAACAGTAATTACCCAACGAGAAAGATTAAATACCGCAGGTTTGCCAATCACTAAAGTAAAAGTATTAATGTTATATTGCTGATCTCCTTCAAGATCAGGAACATCTTTAAAAATCGCGATCGCGACTGTAAAAAGTAAAATAAATCCAGTTAATGTCCAGATATAAGGATTTAATGCTTCTGTGCCATCTAATTTATCGCCGTAATGCAAGAATAAGCCAATATTAACGATAATTCCCCGTACTGTCAGAATGCAGAAAGCTGCCCAAAATGGAAACTGCTTTAAACGTATTGGGGGTAATGAATAGGCTGTACCAATTATTAAACTAACGACTACAGTAGTAAATAACCAAATTCCTGAGAAGCCAGCTATCAGCAAAGCAAGAATACCTGTAAAAGTAACAATTAGTTTTCCTTGTTTTGGAGTAAAAGCTCCAGAAGCCAAAGGTAGATTTGGTTTATTGATTTTATCTATTTCGACATCACAGATTTGATTCAAACCCACAATATAAATATTTCCACATAAACAGGCTAACCAAACTGCCAACATCTGCTCTAAATTGATGGCTGTAACTGCATTGCCAGTAGTGGCTAATGAAATACAATATAATGCCAGTACACTTAGACTAGTGCCAATAATAGTGTGGGGGCGAGAAAATTTCCACAGGCTTTTGATCCAAGTCATATAGTTATTCCAATTGTTAAGATCCAATAGTAGCTCACTATAAAATCACAGAGACTTATGGGCATCGAAAAAAAAATGTTCCGAGGAATGTTCGATCCAGGTGAAATGGTGGAATTAAGACAGATTTGTTTTACGGCTGGAAAAGTCTTTTCTCCTGGTAAATATCTGGCTGGCGAGTTACCCGATACAGCTTTTGAGATGGGTTTAGTCGATAAATTACCACCAGTCAAAGGTAAAAACAATGAAATATCAGATTAAGAAAATGAACGCTTCACAAGTTGCAACAACAATTAATTCACACACAATTCAATAACTTATAATTTTTTAGTTTTTAATCGTGTTCAAAAATGGATAAAATTTGATAGCCTAAGCTAATAAGCTTTGGGAACGAATCAAGTAGCGTGGATATATCAATAGGTCGCGGAAAACAGGCTCGTAGAGCCTATGGATTTGATGAAATAGCACTTTCCCCTGGAGTGCGAACTTTAGACCCCAGTTTGGCAGATACTACCTGGGAAATTGGCGGAATTACTCGCGAAATTCCTATTTTAGCTAGTGCTATGGATGGTGTGGTTGATGTCAAAATGGCGGTACTACTATCACAGTTAGGTTCAATTGGGGTGTTAAATCTAGAAGGGGTACAAACCCGTTATGACGACCCTGAACCGATTCTTAACAAAATTGCCTCGGTGGGAAAAGATGAGTTTGTTGGTTTAATGCAGCAACTCTATGCAGAACCAATTAAACCAGAACTAATTACTAAAAGAATTACGGAAATCAAGAGTCAAGATGCGATCACAGCAGTTAGTTTAACTCCCGCAGGAGCAAGCAAATATGGCAAACTGGTCGCCGAAGCAGGAGCGGATATTCTGTTTGTGCAGGCAACTGTAGTTTCTACAAATCATTTAGCCCCAGAAGCGATCGCGCCTTTGGATTTGGCTTCTTTCTGTCAAGAAATGCCGATTCCCGTAGTCTTAGGCAACTGCGTTACTTATGAAGTCGCTCTCCAGCTGATGCAAGCAGGTGCTGCTGCGGTACTAGTAGGAATTGGTCCTGGTGCTGCTTGTACTTCTCGCGGTGTCTTAGGTGTCGGTGTTCCTCAAGCTACGGCTACTGCTGATTGCGCTGCTGCGAGAGATGATTATCATGCCCAGACTGGTAAATATGTGCCAGTGATTGCTGATGGTGGAATTGTCACTGGAGGCGATATCTGTAAATGTCTTGCCTGTGGTGCAGATGCAGTAATGATTGGTTCACCAATTGCCCGTGCTGCCGAAGCCCCTGGAGGTGATTTTCACTGGGGAATGGCAACTCCCAGCCCTGTCTTACCCCGTGGTACTCGCATTAAGGTAGGAACAACAGGCACAATCAAAGAAATTTTAGTCGGCCCTGCTAGGCTAGATGACGGTACACACAACTTACTCGGTGCAATTAAAACCAGTATGGGAACTTTAGGGGCGAAAAACCTCAAAGAAATGCAACAGGTAGATGTAGTGATCGCACCATCTCTGTTAACTGAAGGAAAAGTTTACCAAAAAGCTCAACAGCTAGGAATGGGTAAATAAACAATATATATACTGAACTTAGGGAGGGGAAATCTCAATTTCCCCCAATTTTTTATACTGGTTGATTAGTTGGAACAATCAAAACCCTTGGAATTAAAACCCCATCAGGCTGTTCTAAGATAAATCTTACGGTGCGAGCAATATCTTCTGGTTGGAGTGTGCCACCCGAAGTAATATATTCTTTATCTTCTTGTTGCCAATTGTCATATAGTCCAGTATCAACTGTACCAGGAGCGATCGCAGCTATTTTAATCCCTGTTCCAGCTAATTCCATTCTTAACGCATCAGTAAACGCTTCTACAGCAAATTTTGTTCCATTATAAGCTCCGTATTGGGGTGCGGTTTTTAATCCAGCTACACTCGAAGTATTAATGAGAAATCCCGTGCCAGACTTTTTAAAATGTCGCAAAACACTATAAGCCAGACGATAAACTGATTCAACATTTAGTCTTACCATCTGACAAATAGCATCTAGATCGACTTCTTCAATCGCTCCTACTGTCATTACACCAGCATTATTTAAAACTACATCTAATTGCCCAAAGGTATTAACAGCAGTATCAATTAGCTTTTGAGGCATTTCAGGAGCGGTAATTTCACCAGCCACAATCGTAGCCTGTTGGAGATTGGAAGCTAACTGCTCTAATTTATTCTCAGATCTCGCTGTTAGAACTAATTTCATTCCTGCTGCATCTAATTCATAAGCGATCGCTTTACCAATGCCACTACTTGCTCCAGTAATAAGAGCAACTTGATTGTCTAACTTCATACAATTACTTTATTAGTAGGGTTTAGTGATTTCTACCACAAGGTGGCGATCGTTACCAAAAGGATACTAACTAGAGAAAGAAGTCTGAGCATGACAGAAAAGCAATATCATTGTCCTGTTGAAGTTACCCTTGATATCATTGGGGGCAAGTGGAAATGTCAAATTTTATGGTGGTTGCGAGATGGCACAAAACGTTTTGGTGAGTTGAAACAGTTAATGCCTCAAATTACTCAAAAAATCTTAACTGAACAACTACGAGAATTAGAAGCAGATGGTTTAATTCAGCGACAAGTTTATCGAGAAAAACCCCCAAGAGTAGAATATTTCCTAACCTCTTATGGCATTACAGTTAGACCAATTACAGACTTAATGTGTGCCTGGGGAAAAGCACATAAACCAGGCTATGAGTTTGGTTATCTCAAAAATAATAGTAGAAAATAATTGATTTGTATATTGACGAGTATAAATTCGGAAGATAAATTTAGTTTATTTTAAGATTTTTTGTGTGAGCAAAAAGTTGGCTAATCAACCAGAATATCGAATATTTGCTCTAGAGGATTTGTCAGCAATACGCAATCAAAGTAATGCTCTTGGAAAAGAAACAGCTTTTGTTGATGCTAGATACATTTCACAGCGATGTAGTAGATGCGGCAATCTAAACAAAGCTAAATACCAAAAATTCAGGTTTCACGGCCGTTCTTGTCACTTCGAGGCCCATTCAGACATAAATTCGGGACTTAACATTCGAGATAACTTTTTCCTTTCCTCTACCTTCAGGACGGAGCAACAGGCTGTCGTCAATCAGCAAATCGTAACAGTCTAGCAGTTAGTTACAAGCGACGTGTGCTTGTCCCCGTCGTAATTGACACATACCGAATCATTGAGCTTCATGGTTAAATTAAAAATAAATACCATAATTGGCATTTGATATTATATGATTATTAAGTATGCCCATGTGGCTCAGTGGTAGAGCACACCCTTGGTAAGGGTGAGGTCACGAGTTCAATCCTCGTCATGGGCTTTT
>CAYMWC010000177.1:0-12057 GCA_964393695.1 uncultured Pleurocapsa sp. | reverse complement strand
TTTTTTAGATTACCCAAGTAATTAATTTACTGTCATACCTCGATTCAGCAACGTCGTAAAAAGTTTTGCTAGTGGCTCTAAGCTGTTGTTCATTTAAATTGCCTACTTGTCTTTTCCTCCTGCCCCCCGAAGCGCGGGGCTTGCCCTCGTATGGGGGTAAACCTTCTGTCCCCTGCCTCCTGCCTGTTCTCAACCAGTAAATTAAATGCGTGACAGCTTAACATGAACCCGATTACTTTTGCCCCTCATATCATTCCGTTTTTTAACTTTTGACTTTTTTGATTAGGCATTAGTGGCAATTTGAATGACTTGTATCAAATCTTTAACACTACGACATTCAGCAGGTAGTAAACAAGGATAGACACTTAAGCTAGGAATTTGGTTAGCTGCTTCGGTAGTGCGAGTATCTAGAGTAATTAAAGGTAGGGTAGACAAATATTCTGATTCTTGAAGCGATCGCAAGTATTTAGTCGGATCGGCAATACGATAACCATCTAAAACTATGGCATCTAAATGCCAAATCCGCGCCAATATATGTGCTTGTTCTAAACCATCGGCTTCAATAACTCGATAGCGATAATCAGGCTGCTGTTCATTATTATTTGACCAGTCCTGTTCAATCCAGTTTTTCAGATTAAAATCTAAATCACGATGATGATCAAGCACTGAATTTATTACTTCCGACTCAGGATAGAGACAAAGAATAGTGAAATTTTGCTTAGTAGCAACAGGAGTTGGGTTCGAGTTGGCAGCTAACTGAGAACTTGAAGCTGGTAAGAGTAAAGTCAACTGGTAATTACTGACCAAATCAGTACTAATAATCTCTCCTTTAAGAGCCTCTGCGAGATATTGGGCAATCATCAAGTTTAAGTCAGAATCTGATTTGAATGAACTTAAATCTGTTGATGATAGTGAGGAGGAATTGCTGAGTGTAATAGCTGTCGATTCTTGATAACTTTTGATCTCAATAGTTAAGGGATTAAGCAAATCGGAACGTTGAATTACTTCTAAAATTAGATGAGAAATTATGCTAGATAAACGTAATTTATCAGCGATCGCCATTTCTAATCCTGACTTGATATTAAACTTTAATAAGGATGTTAGAGTCATAGGCTCTATTTCTGGCGCGATCGTTGATTTTAACTTAGTCAAAACTTGCTGATAAACTTGACGACAAAGAATTTCTAAATTGATTGGTTCTGGTTTTAGTTCAAATTTTCCTGTAGTCAAACTGGTGAGTTCTAGTAAATCGTTCACAATACTCATCATTTTTTGTCCGCTATTGTAAATTAAGCGTACATAGCGAGTTTGACGTTGATTCAATTTTCCTAGTTTTGGTGTTTGCAGCAAGTTCGATAAACCAACGATCCCAGTCAGAGGAGATTTTAGTTCGTGACTAACTGTATTCAATAATTTATTGATTATTGTCTCCGCACTTGCTGAAGTGGGATCTAGTAATTGCGATTCTGGAGACTCGGTTGTAGATAATTTAGCTGCCAAAACTAACCAATATACGGAAGTGTTGCTATCTGATACTTGGTTTTCCGCAAGAGTTATTGGAATTTTAATCTGATACCAATCTTTTACTTTTTTAATTTGAATATTTAATAATGAACTAGTCGTTGAGTCTCTGTTTAAATTTTCATGTTCCCAAATTTCTGAGGCTGGACGATCAGGGACAATTTTCTCTGAATCAAAAGTTAAATTAGTTTCGGTTGTCAGAGTATTTGATTGGGATAGAGTTTGATAATTATTATTGGCACAATGGTAGTTGACAAAGGTGGATACTTGTGGATTAGTGTGAAGTTGATAATTTCCTTGTTGTTGAGTTAACTGTTGCTCTATCCACCAGTTGGCAAGAGAAATATCGGATTCTGGTGACTGTTGCCGATTTAGATCTGGAGTTGCAGAAATTAATTCCTGCCAATATTTATTCAGATAAAAATCTTTTTCCTCAAACGTCTCTATTTTAAAAGGCAAAGCAATAGAATCAATCCAGCTTAATAACGAAGTTGATAAAACTGGCAGTTTGGGAATTTGATTCTGGGGTTGATTAAACTTTGGAGCTATATGCTTCAATATTGCTTCAAAATTTAGCTTTCCTTTTAACTGTCCTACTGCATCGACAATTAAATATATCTGCTGGCTGTTAACTAGAGAACTATTCGGCAAATGGCTTAAGAATTTCTGCAACTTAGTTTCAGCTTGATAAACTATCGCTGGCTTGATTAGGCAATTCCAATCTTTACCAATGGGAACACGGCTTTCATGGTAAGTTGCATTTTTAGGATGACTTACCATCACAGATGCTTGCTGTTGCCTAACTTGAGCTAGTAGTGAGAGTAAGTTAGACGCGCTAATGGTTCCCCAAATATTATTTGCTAGAGGAACTGCCAATAAGTCACAATTAATTTGTTGAAAAATTCTCAGAATACTTCCCAGATCTGCTTCTGGTTGACAGATTGGAATTGGGCAGACAAAATTATTCAAAGAAAGATTGGAGCTAGACATGGATTTTTTAAATTCCTGTTGTCAGAAGCAAACTTATTAGTACTTTCTATTATTTAGTAACATATTTAGTAACACTGGGTTGTAAATTGTGTTTTATTACATTTCGCAAAGTGGGTCAATAAATGTTAATTTTTTATAAAAGGTATTGAGGAATACTCACAGATTATTCCGCTACGTCCGTTACTAAATGACAATGTCAGATTATCAAGACCAACATTTACGTTCTCCTGAAAGCTTTGTACCGAGTAAACTATGTATCTGCTTGTTTGCTCCTCAACAGCAGTTTGCTCAATCAGTTATCGAACTCTTAAAGAGCGATCGCTATGAACTTAAGTGTTTGAGTCTGACCCAAGATTTGATGGATTTTATTTTTGACCATAAAGAACAAATAGATTGTCTCGTTTTTGTCAAAGATACTCAAAATAGCTCAGTGCTAGCAGAACTATGGCAGGCAAAAGTTTTGTTGCCAATCGTAATTATAGAAGTTGAAGCAGTTGGTACAATGGCTGAACCTCAACTCAATTCTGACGAATCTGTGACAGATATAACTGCCAATCGGACTTTATATCATCAAGCGGAAATATATTTATATCCCACCCAACTAGCGGAAATTAATTCTTATATTAATTTAGCAATTAGTAAGTTTTTGAGTTTTGCTCCTGATTCTCATTTAAATAATTATCAAACTCAAAGTGAACCCGAAGTAGAAGGTATTTACAATTCTTTGTTGCTACAACAACGTAAACTCACAGAAAAATTAAAAGCAAGATTAGGCTATTTAGGAGTTTACTATAAGCGCAATCCTAGTGATTTTTATCGTAATTTGCCCTCAGCCAAACAAGCAGAACTATATCAGCAATTAAATCAAAATTATCGTCAAATTTTAATTATTTATTTTACAGATAGCTCACAAATAAATAAATTAATTGATGAATTTGTAGATCAAGTTTTTTTTACAGATATTTCTACTTCTCAAATTTTAGAAATACACATGGAATTAATCGATGAATTTGCGCAACAACTACAAATAGAAGGAAGAAGTGATGATATTTTGCTCGATTATCGCCTACCACTGATTGATATTATTGCTCATCTGTGTGAAATGTATCGTCGTTCGATTCCAGGAGAAGATATCTCTTGGGAATTGTTGTATTGTTGTTTAGAGTAAAATAAACGATATAGTGATTTGGGGATTACCCAGAATAACTTGGCATTTTTAAGGCAAAATTTGATTAGTTATCGCCTCAAACTAGTTGGCAGATTATTTAATATTATGGATGAGTTCAGAAAGACGTATATTTTAAAGTTGTATGTTGCTGGAAATACGCCAAATTCAGTTAGAGCTTTAAAAACACTAAAAAACATTTTGGAAAAAGATTTTCAAGGAGTTTATGCTCTCAAAGTGATTGATGTGCTGAAAAATCCGCAGCTAGCCGAAGAAGACAAAATTTTAGCAACTCCGACTTTATCCAAGGTGCTACCTCCACCTGTTCGGAAGATTATTGGAGATCTAAGCGATCGCGAAAAAGTGTTAATTGGCTTAGACTTGCTTTACGAAGAAATTCGTGAGCGAGAAATGTAAGACTATAATGCATAGTATAAAGTATGTTGTAAAATATTATACTGTCTTCTTAAAATTCACCAGCCATTGCTGGCGATAAGCAAGATGATTTGTCATTCTTAGCCTTAGATGAACCAACTAAATCCTAATAATCAGCTACAACAATCAGAATTAAGTACCAAAGGAGTTAACAAAATCCGCACCATGATTGAAGGATTTGACGAAATCACTCATGGCGGTTTGCCCATTGGCAGAACCACTCTTGTTAGTGGGACATCTGGTACTGGTAAAACTCTGTTGGCAGTTCAATTTTTATATCGGGGAATTGAATATTTTGATTATCCTGGTATTTTTGTCACCTTTGAAGAATCTCCCAAAGATATTATTGAAAACGCTTATAGTTTTGGCTGGGATTTACAGGATCTAATTGATCGTGGCAAACTCTTCATTCTGGATGCTTCTCCTGATCCTGAAGGACAGGAAGTGGTGGGGAATTTTGATTTATCAGCCTTAATTGAGCGCATTCAGTATGCTATTAATAAATACAAAGCCAAATTAGTTTCCATCGACTCGGTAACAGCAGTATTCCAACAATATGATGCAGCTTCAGTAGTTAGGCGAGAAATATTTCGGTTAGTGGCTCGCTTAAAACAGTTGGCTGTTACTTCTATTTTAACTACAGAAAGAGTCGAAGAGTATGGAGCGATCGCTCGTTTTGGAGTCGAGGAATTTGTTTCCGACAACGTGATTGTAATTCGCAACGTTTTAGAAGGGGAACGTCGTCGTCGCACTGTTGAAATTCTCAAACTACGTGGTACAACCCACATGAAAGGGGAATATCCCTTTACCATTACCAATGATGGGATTAACATCTTTCCTTTGGGAGCAATGCGCCTGACTCAACGTTCTTCCAACGTCCGTCGCTCATCAGGGGTTAAAACTCTCGATCGACTCTGTGGTGGTGGCTTCTTCAAAGATTCAATTATCTTGGCTACGGGGGCAACAGGTACAGGTAAGACTTTACTAGTCAGTAAATTTTTAGAAGAAGGCTGTCGTCAAGAAGAAAGATCCGTTCTGTTTGCTTATGAAGAATCTAGAGCGCAATTATCTCGCAATGCTTCTTCTTGGGGGGTAGATTTTGAAGAGATGGAGCGCCAAGGCTTACTAAAATTACTATGTTGCTATCCAGAATCAGCAGGTTTAGAAGATCATTTACAGATGATCAAATCAGAAATTGCTGAGTTCAAACCTTCACGAATTGCGATCGATTCCCTATCTGCTTTGGCTAGAGGCGTTACCAACAATGCTTTTCGTCAGTTTGTCATTGGTGTAACTGGTTATGCTAAACAAGAAGAAATTACAGGCTTTTTTACCAACACAACCGATCAATTTTTGGGAGCCAACTCAATTACAGAGTCCCATATTTCGACGATTACCGATACGATTATTCTCTTGCAGTATGTAGAAATTCGCGGTGAAATGTCTCGGGCAATTAACGTCTTTAAAATGCGTGGTTCGTGGCACGATAAAGGGATTAGAGAGTATGTGATTAGCTCGGATGCACCAGAAATTCCCTTTATTAAAGAGTCTTTCCGCAACTACGAAGGAATTATCAGTGGTTCTCCATCTCGGGTTGTGGTAAATGAAAAAAGCGAACTATCGAGAATTGCTAGAAATGTCAAAGATATTAGTCTTGATAGTACAAAAGACGAAGAGTAATAGACCTATAAAAAAAGCCCTCAACTGTAGAGGACTTGAAAAATAATCAATTACTTAATTAATTATTTTTTTTGCGCTTCTGCTTTTTTGTCTCCTGTTAGACAATCATGAGTTCTGAGGGTTGCTGCTGCTGCATAATCCCTTTCGGCAGGTTTATCGGGGTTAAAAGCATTGCCTGTTTCTTGGTATGGGGAAGCCACGCCACAATATGCTGACATGGTTTTAATGGTTTCTGCGCCCCAGTGTTTAGCAGTATCAGCAAAAGCAGTTGGTTGCTTGTTAGTTACTAATTGTGCTTGTTTACCCTGTTTAGTGTTGGCAAATTTGGCTGCATTCTCCAATACAGCAATTAACTCGGCTCTGGTAACAGGAGTATCTGGTTTAAACGAACCATCAGGATAGCCTTTCACAATTTCATTTTCTTTTGCCCATTGAATCTTAGCAGCACTCCAACGGGAAGATTGAACATCAGGATAAGGTTGAGTTGGCACAGAAGGAACTTGGACTGGTACAGTGTCAATGGTGTCTAAAGCTCCATAAACCATCGAAACTAACTGTTCCCTGGTTAAAGGTTCAGTCGGACGAAAAGTTTTATCTTTATAACCTGCAATAAAACCGAGAGCAACAGCTTCTTCAATTTCGTTTTTATAGATATCTGTGCCTATATCAGTAAAGCTAGCAGCAGGTTTGGGAGGAGCAGGAGGAGTGGGAGCAGTATTACCCGCAGCAGCGATCGCCTGAGAATTGCCGCTAAAGTAGTAATGACCTTGGGCTTGACCACCAATAGTTTTTCTGGTGAATTTCCAACCTTGATTTAGATAAATTTTGAGATATTTTCCTTCCGCCTGACCAAAAGTTTGACCAATAACTACTTGTGAATTATCGTTACGGTTTTGACCAACTAGCTGAAGTCCATTTCCCTTGGGAACAATAGTTAGTAAATAATCTAAGCTGGTATCTTGTCCATCAAGACGGACAGAATAGCCATTACTATCAGTAGAACGACGGCAACTACCTGTAAAGTCAAAAGTTGTCCAGAGAGGTTCGATAACAGTTGGTTGTGAGCCACTTTCACTCCAACACTGTTTTTTACCAGGAATTTGTTCAACTACTGCCAGATTATAGCCAATTGCCCCTGCGGGAACTGCCACTGCTGCTAACTGAGTTTCGGGGATAGGTTCTTCAGTGACTTGAGCAAAAATTGGAAATGTAATGCTGCTTAAAGCGATCGCAGTGATAAAAATTACTGCTAATTTGATTTTTTTTGATAACTTCATATTATCCATACTAATAGAGTGCAGTATCGATACGATTAAAGCTCAAAATTGCCATTTCGTCTTGTTTGATCAGGAATTATTTGTCATTGCCGAAAAGTTATACCAATGACTAATCACTAATAAAAAAATAAGACTAACGACTAATGACAAATAACTTAGGTCAAGTCTAACGATTTATTAATCACTTACCACTTTAGTAAATTGAACTGTTCCATATCGATCGTCTGGCGATTACGGTAGATAGCCAAGACAATTGCTAAACCCACGGCTGCTTCGGCTGCTGCGACTGTAATCACAAAGACTGTAAACACTTGACCTTTAATATTGCTGGGGTCTAAATAATTAGAAAATCCGACTAAATTGATATTAACAGCATTAAGCATTAATTCAATTGACATTAAAACTCTAACTGCATTACGACTGGTAATTAGACCATAAATACCGATGCAGAATAAAGCTGCTGCTAACAGCAAAAAATATTCTAATTGCACTTGTCACTCCTGTTATTAATTTTAGATGTACTTTAATTACACTTCTAAGTAATAGCGATCGCGCGGTTTAAGTGTTGGCTTAATCCTGCTCAGGTTTCTTAGTACTTAGAGTCGCCAATTCCCTTGGACGTTCCGGTAGAGTCAGACTGGTGCTGATTGTTTCTCGACTAGCTAAAGATTCAGGAATGAGATCGCGACGAGCTAGGATAATCGCCCCTACCATTGCCATCAAAAGCAGCACTGAAGCCAACTCAAAAGGTAGCAAATAATCGCTAAAGAAATGCTCACCTAAAGTAATAATCGTATTGTCAATTACGGCGGGGGAAGTCGTATCTAGTGACCAAGGTGTGATTAAAACCATTGTTCCCAACAAAGCAAATAAGCCGAAACAGACTACTGCCGTTGCCACCTTTCGCACTAAACGACCAGGTAGTTCGGTATAATTCTCTTGCTTATTCACCAGCATAATAGCGAACAAAATTAGCACATTAACCGCACCCACATAGACCAAGATTTGAGCAGCAGCGACAAAATCTGCATTCAGCAGAATATATAAACCAGCAATACTAATAAATACCCCTGCCAACAAAAAAGCAGAATGAACAATGTTCGGTAATAGAACAACTCCCAAAGCTGTCCCAAGCATCATTACTGCTAAGATGCCAAAAGAAACTATCTGTACTCCTTCAGCTAAATTCACTGTTTTTTCCTCTCTCAAATTATTGATTATTTACTTAATTATTCGCTTGCCACTTCTTCTTGAGGTTTAGCTGCCTCAAGTTCCTGTAGAATTTCTTCAGGGCGTTTACCAGCGCGTTGCGCTCCTTGGGGCAAACCGTGAGGATCAAATTCTCCCTTGGGCAAATAAGCAAATTCCTTGAGGGGAGTTACCATTGGATCTTGAGTTACCTTATAAGGCAGACGACCCAGAGCGACGTTATCATAATTAAGTTCATGGCGATCATAAGAAGCCAATTCATACTCTTCAGTCATAGATAGACAGTTAGTAGGACAGTATTCTACACAGTTGCCACAGAAAATACAGACTCCAAAGTCAATACTGTAGTGATTAAGTTTTTTCTTTTTCACTTGTTTGTCAAATTCCCAATCAACTACAGGTAAGTTAATCGGGCAGACACGAACGCAAACTTCACAGGCAATACACTTATCAAATTCAAAGTGAATTCTACCGCGATAACGTTCAGAGGGAACTAATTTTTCATAAGGATATTGAACAGTAATGGGGCGACGCTGCATATGGTCAAAGGTAACAGATAGACCTTGACCGATATATTTTGCTGCCTGCCAACTTTCTTTGGCATAGTCCTGTACTTGTTTGAGAATACTAAACATAATCTTTGTTCTGCTTAATTATTTTTTATGTTATCAGCCACCAAATGCCATCGGGAATGACAATTTTAAAGCAGCAGTAATCAAAAGATTTGCCAGAGAAACGGGTAAAAGAAACTTCCAACCTAAATCTAACAATTGGTCAATGCGAACACGGGGTACAGTCCAGCGCAACAAGATAGCGATAAAGACTAAAAAGTAGGCTTTAACTAGGGTCATGATAATGCCCAAAGAAGCAGTTAATATTTGTAGCCAAGGAGTAGTTTCTGCCACACCCAGCCAATCTGCTAAACGATCTAAAGGCACAAAAAATTCCCAACCCCCTAAATATAGGATGGCAAAAACTAAAGCTGATAGCACTAAATTGACATAAGAGCCAAGATAAAATAGAGCAAATTTCATCCCTGAATATTCAGTTTGATAACCTGCTACAAGTTCTTCTTCTGCTTCGGGTAAATCGAAGGGTAAACGTTCACACTCAGCTAAGGCTGCAATCCAAAAGATAATAAAACCTACAGGTTGTCTCCAGATATTCCAGCCTAAGATTCCGTATCCAGACTGTTGATTCACAATATCGACTGTGCTGAGGCTATTAGACATCATGGCGATCGCCAGTACTGATAGAGCTAAAGGAATTTCATAACTAATGGACTGGGCTGCTGCTCTTAATCCCCCTAAGAGAGAATATTTATTATTAGAGGCATAACCAGCCATCAACAAACCAATGGGAGCAATACTAGATAAAGAAATCCAAATAAAAATACCGACATTAAGATCGGTAATCACCAAATTTTGTCCAAAAGGAACAATTAGATAAGATAAAAAGACGGGGACAACCACCAATACTGGTCCGAGGGTGAAGAGCCAGGGGTCAGCTTTAGCAGGGATGACATCTTCCTTGAAAACTAATTTAATCCCGTCGGCTACGGGTTGTAATACACCTAAAGGTCCAGCATATTCTGGGCCAATACGCTGTTGGGCAGCAGCGGAAATTTTACGCTCAAGCCAAACAACTACCAAAACCCCGACAGTTGCACCAATAATCATCAACAACATCGGTAGTGGTAGCCAAATAGCTTTAGCTAAACCAGCGGAAAGCCCAAAATCTTGTAGAGTTTGGATGAAACTTCCTTGTAAATCGATTCCTGAGTTCATATTTATATATGGTATTGGATTAAGCTAATCTCAAACAATCTTTCGAGCTTATACGATTTTTATCGCCTATCATTGCCTAGTATATCGTTGTCTGTTGGTCTATTTATCTTGAATTAGTTATCAAAAAGCAAAAAGAATTTAATGATCAAGGGATCTGAATGGCTTAATTATCGTACATTAGTACTAATAAATGCTTACATCACTTAAAATACTATTAAGGGCGATCGCCCTATTTATCGTCTCTACTACTACTACATTAAATGGGTAAGCAAAATTAGTATATTTACATCGATCAACTCATTCCTGATTGTCTTTTTGGTGGGCAAATTATTTTTCCTGAAACGCTTTTTAATGATCTTAGCAGTTTGCCCACCCTACGAAAGCGCGATCGCACTTTCGGTAGAGCGATCGCCTGAAATTAAACAAACTATAAAAAAAAGCCTAATGATAACTGCATCTGAACTTAAAGCTTGGTCAAAAGCGATCGCTCAACCAGCAGTCGAATTTGATTCTACGCCTCTATCTATTATTACAGGAGCAATTCCTTCTGATTTAAAAGGCACACTCTACCGCAACGGCCCTGCTAGATTATCTAGAGGAGAGCAAAAAGTAGGACATTGGTTTGACGGTGATGGAGCGATTCTAAGAGTTAACTTTAGCGATTCTAGAGCGACAGGAGTGTATCATTATGTACAAACCGAAGGCTATTTAGCTGAACAAGCTGCTGATGGTTATATTTATCCTAACTATGGTATGACTGCTGCGGGAGCTTTTTGGCAAAATTGGCTTAAACCTGTCAAAAATGCTGCCAACACTGCTGTTTTGGCTGTGCAAGACCGTTTACTGGCTTTATGGGAAGGAGGATTCCCCCATGCTTTGGATTTAAAGACTTTAGCTACTTTAGGTCTTGATAATTTATCGGGTTTAACTAAAAAACAACCTTTTTCAGCACATCCCAAGGTCGATCCTGTAACGGCAGAAATATTTAACTTTGGAATCAGTGCTGGGTTAAACGCCACTCTCAATCTTTATCGTTGTGACTCAAAGGGTAAACTACAACAGCAAAATACTTATTCGTTATCAGGATTACCGTTAATTCATGATTTTTGTTTAGCAGGACAGTATTTAGTTTTTTTAGTCTCGCCAGTCAGGATTAATTTTACGCCGATCTTGTTAGGACAGAAAAGCTACAGTGAGGCGATGGAATGGAAACCAAGTCTTGGTACAGAGATTTTGATCTTTGAGCGAGAGAATCTTTCTTTAGTTAGTCGTGGTCAAATCGATCCTTGGTTTCAATGGCATTTTGCTAATGGCTGTGTAAACCAAGAAGGCAAGATTGTTACAGAATTTATCCGCTATGCTGATTTCGCTACCAATCAATATTTAAAAGAAGTCGCCTCTGGCTATACTCAAACCCCTGCCAAGGGAACTTTATGGTCGCTTACTATTGACCCTGAAACTGCTAAAGTAATTAACAATCAACAATTATCTGATACTCCAGGAGAATTTACCGTCGTTTCGCCTCAGAAAGTGGGACAAGATTGGCGTTATACCTATTTAAATGTGCATCGCTATGGTGTAAAAGTCGGTCAAGAATTATTTAATGCGATCGCTTGTTTTGATCGACAAACCAATAATCTAGCGATCGCCGATATGGGAGCAAACTGCTATCCTTCTGAACCAATTTTAGTCCCCAGCCAAGATAATCCCGAAAAAGGTTGGTTATTAACTGTCGTCTATGATGCCGACACTGATACTAGCGAAGTCAGAATTTATCAGAGCGATCGTCTGTTTGACTCTCCTGTCTGTCGTCTGGCTTTACCCAGAGTTATTCCTCATAGTTTTCATGGTACTTGGCAGTCACATAATTAGCTTCGAGACTGGGACTGACTTTTGCTAAATAAAAAAAGCGATCGCCTATCTGGTAGTGCGATCGCCATTAACTAAAAAGAAAGATTTAAAGATTAAAAACCAACACCGTTAGCATCAACCC
>CAYMWC010000176.1:0-12096 GCA_964393695.1 uncultured Pleurocapsa sp. | reverse complement strand
TAGGACTTCTGACTTACATCACCTTAAAGTGACCTATGAGAACAGGATTTAGTATAATCTGACTTTTTACTGATCAAGCGGTTCTACTTCATGGAAATATTTAAAATCTATGTACTGAATCCCTTGAGAGGTTTGATGAAAAATATCGACAAAGCGATGATTCCAAAGAATATCATTAGCACCATAAGTATGGGGTGCATGAAGAGAGTGATAGACAGTTTCATCAATGCCATTTAGGGAGATAGCTAACATGGCTCTAGTATTAGCCAAAGATTCAGGACTAGCTTGCCATAGAGGACTAGCTTCATCAATCGGATGCATAATAGTCCAGCTAAGAGTAAATCTGGGAGTGCGATCGCGTATTAACTTTAGTAAATAAAATCGGCGCATAAATTCCCCTTCGCTGCTGATTTCATCTAGCATCAGATAAACTCGTACCTGCGCTTCTAAAATTTGATTGTGCCGTCGGTTGGCAGCCCTCAGCATTAAAGTCGGTACACCATTGTAGTCAGTAATCACTGCTGTTTTACTAAACATCACTCGCGCTGTTGGCTGTGAAAACTTAGCAAATGCTAAACCTGCCATTAGAGCAATACCAACAGTACCTATCAAAGCTTCTATAGTTACTAAAATATTAGCGTAGGTAGTAGTGGGGTTCATCACTCCATAACCAATCGAGGCTATAGTCTGGACACTAAAGAAAAAAGCAGCACTAAAAGAGCCAGGTTCAAGACTGGCAATACAATCTCCTCCCAACAAATAACCGACAGCAAAAATCGTGTTAATTACTATATATGCGATCGCAGTTAAGATAAAAAATCCCCACCAAGGTATCATCAGCATTAGGTAGTATGGTTCTCGCCAATGACTCTGCCACCTATAAGCATCAAGAATTTCAAAGCGTCCATTATTAAAATTAATCTTGAGCTTGGTCTTACTATTTTTAACTTGGCAAGGATCGTTGATGAAATGTTTCCTGCGTCTGGGATTTAAGGGAGGTAACATAAGTCTAGTGAGATAGATTAAATGTTTAAAAACCTTTTAGCATGAAGTAAGTAACTATAATTGCATAAAAAATTACCGCAGTTTATTTAAGGGCTGAATAAACTGTTAAGTACCTGGTGCATCGGTTAATTTAACATTTGGCTAAGTAGCAAGTAGCAAGTAGCAAGTAGCAAAAAAGATAGTGGGTAATAAATAAAGCCTAGTGCCTAATTAATAATCAGTTTGATGAATTTAATTTTAGAAACCTCCAGATTAAAATTAAAGCCAATTCTAGCAACTGAACTGAATATACTGCATAGTATTTTGGTTAATCGTTATGTCAGAAGATATCTTTGCGACGACCAAATATTTTCTGTGCAACAAACATCAGAAATGCTCCAAGAGAGTCTCAGGCTTTTTCAGTCAGAAAAACTGGGTCTTTGGTTTATAGAAACAAAAAAAAAGCTAGAAATTATCGGTTTCGTCAGTTTGTGGTATTTCTTTGCCGAAAATCAGCCACAATTAGCTTACGCTTTGCTGCCAAAAGCTACTAAGCAAGGTTATGCAACTGAAGCAGCAACTAGAATATTAGACTATTGTTTTAATGAACTTGGTTACGATTATGTAATTGCCAGTTGCGATCGCCCCAATATTCAATCTCAAGAGGTAGCAACAAGGCTAGGAATGAAACAAACTAAAGAGCGAGTAGTTAATGGTAATCCAACTTTATTTTTTAGAATCGACAAATTGTAGTTACTCACTTATAAAGACCAAGCTAAAGAACTAGCAGTAGTTTCATGTCCTGCAAAAAGCATGGTCATTAATTCATCCTGTATTTCTTGAACAACAGAATAACTTATGTATTGGTATGATGGACAATTAATTAACTCTGAGCAACTGCAATTAAAGATTGATGACCCAGGATTACTTTATGGGGCAAGTGTATTTAGCACGATGCGGGTATACGAAAAGTCTTTAGAGCATCCTTTAACTGCTTGGCAAGCTCATTGTGATCGCCTTAATAAAAGTCTTCAGGTATTTAAATGGCAGCAACCTAATTGGCAGCAATTTCAACAAGGAGCAGAATTATTACTGGCTAATTTCCCTGTGCTACGAATGGTAGTTTTTCCCGATGGCAGAGAATGGATTACAGGACGTAATTTACCACCAGATTTAAAACAACGTCAAACTAAGGGCATAACTGCTTGGGTAGCAACAGATTCTTTATATAAACGTGATTTAGCTCAACACAAAACAGGTAATTATTTAGGTGCTTATCTAGCTCGTAACCAGGCATTAAGCCTAAATGCTCAGGAAGCAATTTTGACTGATCAACAAGGAAATTGGCTGGAAACCAGTACTGGTAATCTGTGGGGATGGCGAGATAATTATTGGTATACTCCTAGTTTAGATGCAGGGATTTTACCAGGTATAGCGCGATCGCGTCTCTTAAATTATTTCCAGGCTCAGAAAATTAAGGCGACAGAAAATATTTGGACTGCCGAATTTATTCAAACTTTAACAGCAGTCTTTTATAGTAATTGTGTAGTTGAAATGGTTCCGATTAAAACAATTTTAGATGCTGAAAACCAGCTACATTACACTGTTGTTCAAAATAATTGGCAAGAACTTAATTGACTTTTGAATTCTGCGTAGCGGTACTAGCAACTTGCCTTACTTAACTGTCAGTTCGTTAACGATACGTTCAATTTCTACCACAGCCTGACTAGGATCGCTGGCAATATAAGTTGCTATCAATTCCTCCATTTCTGATACTTCCTTGTTGAGAATATTCAGGGCATCTTGTAGAGGCTGTAGCTGTTGCTCATAAAAATTAATTTGGGACTGTATCTGAACCACATGACTATTCAATTCTTGCCAGCTATCCTGTTGTTGAGCTACTGCTGACTCTAACTCAGTTTTCTGGGTTTTTTGTTGTTCGAGCTTAGTTTCCAACTGTTGAACACTCTGCTCAATTTGGGCAACTTCTTCGGCTAATTCTTGCTGTTGTTGCTGAAGCTTCTGATGTTGTTCTTCCAATCCCTTCTTAATTGGTTCTAAATCAATATTTTTAATCTCTGACTCAAAATCAAAATCAATTATTCCTTGACGACGTTTTAAAACTCGAGAATGTTGTAATAAAACTTGATGTCTTTCTTTGAGAGAACGACGTTGACCAACTAAGGTTTGGTCTAACATTTTTTTTGCCTCTAGTTCATCCGCCAATTCTTGTTCTAAAGTCAAACGTTCAAATTCTCCTAACTGAGCAATTTTAGCTTCCAATTCTTCCACCGCTTTACATTGCCAACCTAGCTCTTCTTCTTGATCGTTAACAAACTTGGCTACTTTTTCTAAATCTTTTTTCAAATGTTCCACCATCGTCTCTAAATTTGGCAGAGGTATATTTTCCAATTCTTGTAAATCTACTTTGGGAACACCGCTAGCATCGGATTCAGAACTTGCTAGCATTTGTAGCATCTGGTTTTGAGTTGCCGACTGTAGAGTCAGAAATTGTGTTAATTCCTGTTTAACTTCTAAGGATTTTTGTTCAATTCCCAACTGTTGTTCAGTTTCGGCAATGGCAACAATTAGAGACTGTATTTGTAGTTTTTTTGCAGACAACTCTGCTGTATGACCTTCTAACTCTTGACGCTTGATGATAATATTCTGAGAACTTTGAGCTAAATTCTGCCAATGAGGTTGTAAGATTTCTTGTTGATTTTTGACCGCTGCTGTTGCTAAATCCAATTTATTTTTGAGTACACTACCAGTATCAGTAATAGTACTGAGAATTGCCAGTTGTTCTCTAATTTTAGCAGTTTGAGTTTCATCCAAAACTCTGGACTGTTGTAGTTGCTCTGTAAGATTTTGTTGTTGTCCTCGTAACTGTTCCCAAGCTCCTTGCAGTTCAGCACTTTTAGCTTCAAATTCCTTTCTAATTGTATCCGCTTCGGCTTGAGCAGTAGCGATTTCCGCTCGTTGTTGTTCAAATTGTTTAAACTCTTCCTCCATTTGTTCTACTTGTTCGAGGCGAGTTTCCATTTCAATTTGCCGACGGCTTAATTCTTCACTTTGAATTGCTAATGATTCTTTCCACTGACCAATTTCTTGTTCTTGATCTTTAGTTTTTTCTAATAGACGAGAAAAATTTTTTAAAATTCCAATGATTTTTTGGGAAGCTAATTCCATTTTGCCTTGAATTTGGCGATTAACACCTAAATTAACCACAACCAAAGCTCCATCACCAAAATCATTAGCTTCTTCAACAGTAACAGATTCATTGTTGACAAGACTCCAACTGTCATCATTGCGTTGACAGGCTATGAGTTTAAGTTTGGTTTCTACACCACCCATAAATCCCTTACTTTGTTTTTGTATTTCTGCCAGATATAGCACTCTTGACTTCCTCTTGATTTTTTCGGTGCTGCAACTCAGAAAAATTAAGTTTTTCCAGTTTACTGTCGATTGATTAAAATATTCCAGATTTAATTAAAATAAAAATCTACAACATCGCCGATGAGTTGACTGATTTTAATCCCTCTAGCATAACCAGCATCAGAATTGGTTGCCAAGATCTAAAGCAATTATTTTTTGTTAGATCAAATTACCTGCTAATCAGGATGTTTAGCTCAATTATCAAACGATACCCTCAGAGACTAAAGAAATTGATCTTTGTCGTTTATTTGTTACTGAATTTGAACTAAATTAGACGATTATAAATATTAATGTTAACTTTGGTCACTCAAACAACAATCTGTAAGTTTATCAGCTTAGCGGAGTTCTTTTATTTTGACACTCAAGAACGTTTGACATAACTATAAAATAAAATAACTACTCCCAAATCAAAATATTCTAAGCTCAATTTAATTGCCAAATTAATCTTAGTTGGTTTGATGTTGATTACAACGTGGCGATTGGTCAAAAAGTAGAGTATATTCTGAAGCGGAGAGATGACTAACTAACTGTATTTTACAGATTATCTGCCCGTAAATAGCAAAATATTGTCGGTTGTACTTAAAATTACCTAATTGAACAACTAAAATATTTTTCTTGATTAAATAAATGTCAAATAAAACGGAGGAAAGATACAGTTTATGTAAAATCTGGGCAGACTAAGTCAATACTAGTAACTAAACTTAGGAAACAGTTAAATTTTCAAAGATCAATGAATTGCCAAGTAGACTTAAATTTGATAAGTGTGACTTTTGTATATTAGCGTGTTATGAGCAAAGTTCTAATCGTAGAAGATAGTTTGGCACAAAGACAAATGATTTCCGATCTCCTTAAAAGTAGCGGTCTTAAAGTTACTGTTGCTTGTGATGGAGTAGAGGCTTTAGAGCATCTGGAAACATTTAATCCTGACATAGTAGTAATGGATATTGTAATGCCCAGAATGAATGGTTATGAATTATGTCGTCGTTTAAAATCAGATCCGAAAACTCAAAATGTTCCAGTAGTGATGTGTTCTTCTAAAGGAGAAGAGTTTGATCGCTATTGGGGGATGAAACAAGGTGCAGATGCTTATATTGCTAAACCTTTTCAACCTGTAGAATTAATTGGCACAGTCAAACAATTACTGCGAGCTTAAATCAAGATTACGGAAAAGTAATTGGCACACATATAGTAACTGGTAAATACCTATGTATCAACAAAAAGCTTATGGTTAGTAATTCCGAACTGTATACCGAAAGTGGTCTAGACCTATCCTTAGACATACAACCATTAGAAAATCCAGAAGGCGAACTACATCTTCGTTTTTACTTGGCATCAGGAGAAGCTTGTGCTTTCCCTGCCACAGGTATTGCCGAGGTGATGCAACAAACTCCAGATCAAATTGCTCCTATTCCTAATGCCTCGCCTCTATTATTGGGGACAATCAATTTACGAGGTAAAGTAATTTGGGTGGCAGATTTAGGTCAATTTTTGGGAGATGGTGGGGTGTTAAAGACTGATCGTCCGACAATACCTGTAATCGCGATCGAAGATCAAGAGCAAATAATGGGTTTAGCGATTAGCAGTATTGGAGAAATGGATTGGTTAGATGTAGAACAATTGGAAATTTCTCATCCTCCTTCAGACAGTATGGAACCCTTTGTTCAGGCTCAATGGCAACCTGAAAAAGAAAGTAACTTAATTGTAAATTTATTAGATCCAGCAAAAATTTTGCGGTCTGCACGATGGGTAACCTAAAATCATCCAAAGTTGCAAGTAATTAATTAACATAATAAGTTAAAACTTATACTTATTAAGCAATATACCAGAAAACATCATTAAAATTGCAGTTTTTGCTAGTTTTCTTACCCCTTATATAAATTTACAGCCATCGTAAAGTAAAGTCCAAACTTAAAACATAAACATAAAGTAACTACAAGCTCAGCGCAAGCAACAACAATTTAGATTAATTTGGCAAGAAGCACATGGCATCAGGAACTAACTATTCACAAGAATACGGACAAGCAGAAAAAGCCTATTTAGAAAGTGATTTTGCTCAAGCAGCAAAAATAATTGATCATTTAGCTGAAGAATTTCCTAACGATCCAAATGTCTTGTTGCTGCGGGGTCATATTTATTGTTATGGATTTCAAAACTATGATCTAGCAAGACAGCAGTATGAAAACGTATTAGAACTGAGTGAAGAGCAAGATTTAGTCGATTTTGCTCGTAGTGGTATTGAACAAGTTGAACAGTTACAGCAACAATCAGAAGACTCAGAATTAGATTTTGATGAAGATGGTTTGGAATTGCCAGCAATGCTTGATAGCGATGATATTGATCAACTAGAAGATTCAATTGGAGTTGATTTTCCTGAAGAAGATTTTGATCCAAGTGATGATTATGATTCAAAGCTAAATAATACAGCTTTAGAATCTGATATTGATCAGGGTTTTATTCCTGTTGAGCAGGATTCTTTTGGTAATCCTTTTGTTGATCATGGGGAGGCTAACTCAGAAGATTTAGCTATGGTTGATGACGACCAAGATATGGAAGACCCTTTTTCTCAATTTGATGATTCAGATTCCATCTCAGCCGACTTATCAGCAAATCAAGAACGGTCAGCTATTCATAATAGCTCTACGTTTATGGTAGATACGGATGATGAGGTAGAAGGTTATTTACCTGAATACACGGAAGAAGATTTTGCTATCAACCAACGGAAATATGAAAATGACTATGATGATAGTTCGGAATTAGAAATTGATACAATTTTAACTGAACCTTTTTCCATGGATGGAAATGAGGCTTATGGAATGAAAATCGAAGATATTCCAGATCAAGAAGGTTTAGATTATCAGGATGAATTGGAATTTGATGAAATTGACAGTAGTTTCTTTGATCTTGAAGAATTGGAGCAAGGATTACCAGATACGGGTTTGTTTAATGTGGCTGAAGACCCTAGCAAGGGCAGTTTGAGCATCTCCAATGACTTTATAGCAGAATCAGGCGCGCTTAAACCAGAAGAAATTCCCCCTAGTGAAGCAAGTTCATCTCCCAAAACTTCACTGGCGGGAATAAAAGAAGAGCCACAGATAGAAGTTAATCAGGGAGCCTTAGCTGGCTTTATTAATGCGCCTATAGAAAAGAAACAGTTAATGACCGCAGGAGTAACAGGTTTGGTATCAGCGATCGCTGTTTTATTGATTGGTCTTGTTGGTTCTAGTATCACTCCTAGTCAAAATCCTGACAATAATTTCGCTAGAGGAGCAAGAAATAGCTTAATACTCTCTTTAGTTGCAGGAGCGACAAGCCTGGGTACAGCAGCAGCACTGGGTAAAGTTACTGCCAAACACGTGGCAAAAGCGAGTCAAGATCTAAAAACTCAGTTTGACGATGTTTATCAGGGCAATCTAAACGCTAAAGCGACTGTATATTCTCAAGATGAATTTGGACAGTTGGCGACTGGTTTTAATCGCATGACCAGAGTTATCTTAACTACTACCCAAGAAGCGCAAAGAAGGGCCGAAGAAACCGAACAGGCAAAAGAAGATTTGCAACGACAAGTAATTCGATTACTGGATGATGTGGAAGGTGCAGCTAGAGGAGATTTAACCGTCCAGGCGACGGTAACTGCCGACGTGTTGGGGGCAGTAGCTGATGCTTTTAACTTAACTATTCAAAGTCTACGAGAAATTGTCCGTCAGGTAAAAGAAGCTGCTGAACAAGTGAACAAGGGTTCTACTGATAGTGAATTGTTTGCGCGCAATCAGTCGAGTGAGGCTTTGCGGATGGCAGAAGAACTGGCTGTAACTTTAAATTCGGTACAGATGATGACCGAATCGATTGAAAGGGTGGCAGATAATGCCCGTGAAGCTGAGGAAGTTGCTCGTTCATCGTCAGTCACGGCTCTCAAGGGTGGTAAAGCGGTAGAACGTACCGTAGCAGGAATTTTCCAGATTCGGGAAACAGTATCAGAAACAGCGCGTAAGGTTAAACGCCTAGCAGAAGCCTCACAGGAAATCTCAAAAATTGTACTTTTAATCTCGCAAATTGCCGAAAGAACCAACCAACTAGCTCTTAATGCTTCAATTCAAGCAGCGAAAGCGGGCGAAGCTGGTCGGGGTTTTGCAGTAGTTGCCGATGAGGTCAGACAGTTGGCAGATAGATCGGGTAAATCTTTGAAAGAAATTGAGCAAATTGTACTGCAAATTCAAAGTGAAACAGGGTCGGTAATGACGGCGATGGAAGAAGGTATTCAGGAGGTTATTGACGTAACCGAGAGAGCAGAACAGGCAAAAACTGCCCTGGAAGATATTATTCAAGTATCAAATCGAATTGATACTCTAGTTCGCTCGATTACCGCTGACACTGTAGAACAAAGAGAAAACTCTCGGGCTGTGGCTCAGGTAATGCAGTCGGTAGAGTTAACTGCTCAAGCTACATCTCAGGAATCTCAGAGGGTTGGGGGCGCATTGCAAAACTTAGTAGGTATTGCTCGTGGTTTGTTGTCCTCTGTAGAAAGATTCCGTATTGATAAAGGGGGTGAATAGAGAAGTCAGAAGTACCCCCATCTCTTGGCAAGCCACAAGGGTATAACATCAGAAGTCAGAAGTCAGAAGTTTTTTTTGATGAAGGATGAGGAAGTTTATTGATAAGTAATGCCTGCTTGTTTAAAGCGATTAATCACTTCTCCCAGGCGATCGCAATCGGCAATTAAGCTAATGCGAACATAGCCTTCTCCTGCATCTCCAAAGGCATTACCAGGGGTAATCACTACTCCTGTTTGCTGTAATACATCTAGAGCGAATTCGGTTGAGCCTTTTCCTGTAGGAGTTGGTATCCAAAGATACATCGTCGCTTTCGACGGCGGAATTTGCCAGCCTAGTTCTCCTAAACCTTTGATCAAAAAGTCTCTTCTAGTACTGTAGCGATGTTGCACTTCTTTAATATATTCGTCTGGCAACTGTAAGGCGATTTCCGCTGCTTTCTGTACGGCAGAGAAGATACCATAGTCTAAATTAGTTTTCAAAGTTCGTAAGCCTTGAATAATATCGGAATTGCCAACTACAAAACCCACACGCCAGCCTGCCATATTATAAGTTTTAGACAGGGTATGAAACTCAACACCAATTTCTTTTGCCCCTGGTATTTCTAACAAAGAGGTTGGTTGATAACCGTCAAAAGCTAACTCTGCATAGCAAAGATCATGAACGAGTAAAATTTCGTAGTGACGGGCAAATTTGACTACTTCTTCAAAAAATTCCCTGGGTGCAGTAGCGGTAGTAGGATTGTTGGGATAATTAAAATAGAGAATTTTGGCTTGTTGGGCAATATCTTCAGGAATAGTACTAAGGTCAATTAACCAGTTTTGCTCCGCCGATAAATTGATTTGATGTATTTTTGCCCCTGCAATTAATGGCCCACGAAAATGGGCAGGATAGGAAGGACTGGGGACTAAAATAATATCCCCTGGATCAATATAAGCCATCGCTAAATGACCCAAACCTTCTTTCGAGCCGATTAATGGTAAAGCCTCGCTATTAGGATTGAGTTCAACGCTGTAACATCTTTTATACCAATTAGTAATTGACTGCCGAAAACTAGCTGTACCTTCAAAGGGCGGATAGCCATGATTGAGGGGATCTTGGAGAGCAGCGATCGCTGCATCAATGACTGGTTGAGGTGCAGCGCCGTCGGGATTGCCCATACCCAAGTCGATTAAGTCTAGTCCTTGTTCTCTAGCACGGGTTTTTAATTCGTCTAAACGGGCAAATACATAAGGAGGTAAGACACTTAAACGCTGGGCGCGATTAATCCAATTTAAACTCATATCTCAAGCTAACAGTTGATGTAGCTTCCTATTTTCTCATCTCCATCTGCAATTGTGTCAATTGATCATAAGATTAATTATCAGCGATCGCTCTTAGTTTATTTAGCTTAATTTAAATTTGGACATCCCCAGTAAATCCTGGGGTTTTTTACTGAGGTTGAATTTTAATAAATATGCCAGACTCGAGACAAAAGTTTAAAAAGTTGATTATATGATTGATAATAAGTTTAATTCTCAGGAAGTTACGGGTAAAAATCCAATTGATGTAGATGTTCTACAACAGGAAGTTATTGGTTTACTAGACGAAATTAATCTATTAATCGATCATACTCAAGCTGACTTAAATAGTTTGGCAGAACCCAAATACGACCAGTTTCAAGCTCAAATTGCTGCTGCGGGACGAAATGTCGCTGACCTACAATTAAGAATGGCGATTGTCGCACCCATGAAGGCAGGAAAATCAACCATTATCAACGCGATCGCAGGACAGGAATTGTTACCTAGTTGTGCTGTCGCCATGACCACTATCCCAACAGAAATTGTTTTTAATCATGAAATAGACGAAGCAGTACTAAATTTGAGTTCAGATACTCTTCGTGTCTTTAAAAATCTGGAACAGGATTTGAGACGCAAAGTCGATCAGCTGGGGATTGAACCTTTACAACAACGTCTTGGTCGTTATCCTCATCTGTTAGATTTATTTGTCGAAATTGCGACATCTGCTAATTCACCCTTAGTAGAACAAGTAAAAGGTCGTGAGGCAATTGTTAAGACTTTAAATCGTTTAAATCATATAATTCGGATTTATAGTGTTATTGAGCCTACGCAAGATTTTCTCTCCCAATTACAAGATATTCCCCGTATTGAAACTCCTTGTCTCAGTTTAGATAATAGTCAACAAGCACAGACTTTGGGTAAGCTGACAATTATTGATACTCCAGGCCCTAATGAAGCTGGAGATGGGTTGCGTTTAACTGCGGTTGTGGAAGAACAATTACGTCGTAGTTCTATCGTTTTGGTAGTGTTAGATTTTACCCAACTGAATAATGAAGCTGCCGAAACAATCAAAAAACAAATTCAGCCGATTGTTGAGTCGATTGGTCAAGATAATCTTTATGTTTTGGTTAATAAAATTGATCAGCGTCGTCCAGGAGATATGACTCCTGAACAGGTCAAAGAGTTTGTGATTGCAGATTTAGGACTAAACTCAGAAAATGAGTGTCATCGTGTTTTTGAAGTAGCTGCGGTGCGTGCTTTCGCTGCTACCAAGTTTTTATTGGAAATACAGCAACATCCAGGTATTCAACTATTAGAAATTAAATCTTTGACTTCATTAGCACCAGAAGTATTAGGTATCGACTGGGATGAAGAATTAGATGATATTAATATTGAAATTCTCAGTAAAAAAGCCCAAAAATTATGGCATAAATCAGGTTTTGCTCCTTTTATTGATAGCGCGATCGCTGCTTTGATGGTCAATGCTGCTCCTCAATGTTTAAGTAATGCTTTAAATCTTAGTCGTAATTATTTATTGGCAATTAGAGATGATTTAAATCTCCGTAATAATGCAATTTCTCAGGATACAGCTAAAATTCAAGCAGAAATTAAATCTCTAGAAACTGACTTAAATTATTTAGAATCTTGTCGCGATCGCCTCAGTAGTATTGCGGATATTAAGATCAAATTACAACAAAATTTAGAAATACTTTTAGCTCAACTTAAAACTGAAGCAGCAGTTGATGTTGAAAACTTTTTTGCTGGGGAAGAATACGAACAAGCAGATGCAATTAAAAAAGCTGATATTCAAGCTCGCAATTTATTATTAAGTAATTTGGGAGATTTTGAAC
>CAYMWC010000175.1:0-12162 GCA_964393695.1 uncultured Pleurocapsa sp. | reverse complement strand
AAGCAGGTAGCCCTGACTACAGGAATTAACATAGATGTTAAAACCGTCGCTCAACTACTCGGTCAACAGCCAGAGATTAACGAAGAGACAGGATTAGAAGAATTTACTGCCAATAACGATGCTCAATTTGACGACTACAAAGTAATTATCATTGATGAGTTTTCGATGATTAATCGCAGCAATTTTGATGCCATAGTTGATGCAGTTGCCATGACCATCGAGACCAAGGTTATATTTGTGGGAGATTCTGCCCAACTACCGCCAGTTAAAGAAGACAGCCCTATTGTCGCAGTTTCTGAATATATTGACAGCACGGCTACATTAAATGAAATTGTCCGTTACGAGGGTGAAATAGCGGTGGTTGCCGAAAAAATTAGGTCACAGGATCAGTACAAGAAAACTATCTATCCTTTTGAAAGTAGTGAAGATGGAACTATTATTTGTCAGCCAAGAAAGGAATGGTTAGAGACAGTGACGGAGTACTTTAAGTCTGACAGTTACAAAGCTAATCCCGATTATGCCAGATTATTAGTTTGGAAAAATAAGACTGCTGCTGCTGCTAATAAATTCGTGCGCTCGCGTCTGTGGGGCAAAGATGCACCCTCTTATGTGCCAGGAGATAGATTGATCGCCAAAAAGCCTTTATTTCGTCCTCGTCCTGGAAAAAAAGGCAAAAATAAATGGGGAGTCCTAATTAATAATTCCGAAGAATGTACTGTGACTGAACCGCCGAAGCTCAAACACCTTACCTTTGACAAGGAAATGTATACTTGTTTCTCCGTGCCAGTGATGACAGATAGCGGTACTCATGCAGAGCTTTCTATTTTGACTGAAGAAAGTGAACAATTTAGAAGTGAAAAAATTAAGTATTACGTTGAAAAGAAACAATGGAATCGATATTTTGACCTAGTTCGGATGTTTGATGATGTTACCTATAGTTATGGTTTAACCGTCCACAAAGCTCAAGGTTCTAGCATTGATTATGTTTTTTTGGACACCGAAGATATGCAGTATTGTCCCGATCTTCAGAAGATGCTCTACACCGCTTTAACTCGGACTAAAATTAGAGCTTTCATTCCCATGACATAAACAAAAAATCAACAATTTCTTCTCTTTATTCGTCTTCGTCTTTTCCTGATTCTAGATAGTTAGATTGATTTTTATCTGAAGTAGAAGCTTGTGCATCAATCTTGGTACGCAGTAATAATATTTCTAACTCTTTTAGCTTATTATCTAGTTCTGCTTTGTATCTGTTTATTTCTGATTGATATAATTCTTTTTGGTGCAGATTTTTTTGTCTTTCTAATTCTAACTCTTGCTTGAGTCTGATAACTTCTCTAGTTAGTTTTAGCTGTTGTTCCTGTAGTTTTTTAATCTCAGATGTATTGGTTTCTGTAGTCTGGGTTAGAGCTAAAACATAATGCCCCAACTGCCAAATATCTTGCCATACCGCCATTAGCTCGCCTTATATTCCAATTGATTTAACAGATCATCGGTTTCCTTCGCTAAAGACTGTATCTCTTTTTGATCTTTAGTAATCCGAGCTTGAGCTAGATCGATTTGACTGAAAATTGCTTCAATCTTGCTACTATCTGGATTATGAAGAGCATTGTATTGTTCCTTAATTGCTTTACGGAAAGCATCAACTTTAGAGCTAGCACCAGTTAACTGTACTAATTCATTGAACTCTTGACTAAATTGAGCGTCTACATCAAAAGCAAGTCTAGGCATTTTTCTTTTCTTTGAGCGTTTTACTGTCAATATTCTACCAATTTTTGACAGATATAGGTTGAGTAAGTTGAACAACATAATTAAATAGCGATCGCTTCGGCGTAGCCCTTCGGGCTAATCGCCATAATTCCCATCAAAACCAGCGATCGCCCGAATAACCTTTTTTGTAGTACAATATGGATTGGGACTAGGGAAAAAAAAATGATGAGCAGATGATAAATATCTTCATTTAAATGTAAATGTTCTAAAAAATATAATGTCAATGTGCGTCATCTTTACCATAATGGCAGGAAGTTTTGAGCAAGGATTTCCTGTAATCTTGCGTATTTATGAAAATGGTCAAACTTCTGAGACGGGAGTTCAAATTGTTGGAAGATTACCTGCTTCTTCCAGCATTCTAGAAAAGTTCTTGACTTGGCAGCTAGCCTATCGCCAGATAATTGTGCCAAACTCGCGCATCAAAGCTAAACGAGTTTAAGTTACCAATATTTCCTGGTATCAACTAGACTCAGATGTCACCATTCATCTAAATAACTGGCTGAATTCTACTCAACCCGAGTGGCAGAAAATTCGCGATGGACTACACCGAAACTTAAATAAGGATGATCAGATTGAATTCATCATTCAAACTAGTAATACTCAACTGCGTCAACTTCCTTGGAATTTGTGGGACTTTTTTGAGCATTATCCCTATGCTGAACCAGCTTTAAGCAATTCCGAATATCAAAATCAGCGAAAATCTATTATTCCCAAACAGGTCAAAGATAAGGTAAATATATTAGCGATTCTGGGTAATAGTCAAGGTATCGATATTGAGCAAGACCGAATTTTTTTAGAACAACTATCAGATCGCGCCCAGATTAAATTTTTAGTAGAACCTAAACCAGAAGAATTAAGCGATCGCCTGTGGGAACAGAATTGGGATCTACTTTTTTTTGCAGGACACAGTTCAAGTCTCGAAAAGGGTCAAATTTACCTCAATAAAACCGATAGTTTAACTATTGAGCAATTACGATATGCTCTCAAGAAAGCGATCGCTAATGGACTAAAGCTAGCTATTTTTAATTCTTGTGATGGTTTAGGTTTGGCGCAGCAATTATGTGATTTGCAGATTCCACAAGTTGTTGTGATGCGAGAGGCAGTACCAGATTTAGTAGCTCAAACCTTTTTAAAATATTTTTTAAGAGCTTATTCTCAGGGACAATCTTTATATACTGCGGTAAGAGAAGCTAGGGAGAGATTACAAAGTTTAGAATATAAGTACCGCTATGCTAGTTGGCTGCCAGTAATTTGTACTAGTTCTGTTGAAGGTGCAACCTCTTGGCAGGAATTATGGGGTTCGGATACTAATATTGATAGTTCCCTCGCCAGTCCTTCTCTAAATAAAAAGTCTCGATTACTATCCCTTCCCAAAAACTTACCAAGATTATTAATAACCAGTTTACTGCTCACATGTGTTACCTTAGGAGTCCGTCATTTAGGTTGGTTGCAAGCTTGGGAGTTGATGGCTTTTGATCGCTTTATGCAACTACGTCCAGATGAAACACAAGATAGACGTTTGTTGGTCGTCACAGTTACCGAAGAGGATTTTCAACTTCCCGCACAAAAATCAAGACAAGGCTCACTCTCAGATTTGGCATTGATGAAGGTTTTAGAAAAACTAGAGCCATATCAACCCAGTGCTATTGGTTTAGATATCTATCGTGATTATCCTGTAGATAATCAGCAATTAGCCAAGCGTCTAAAAACCAGCAATAATCTTTATGCAATTTGCAGATCTAATGATCTAGCAGCTAACTATCCTGGAGTTTCACCTCCTCCTGAAGTTGCCTCTCAACGTTTAGGTTTTAGTGATGTCGTTAAAGATCGAGATGGGGTTTTGCGTCGTCATTTGTTGGCAATTAAACCCAGTCCTGTATCTCCTTGTAAGACACCCTACGCTCTCAACGCACAACTAGCATTTCATTATCTAATGCAACAAGGAATTTCGGCTGAATACAATCAACAAGGAGATTTGCAGTTAGGAAAAGTTATTTTTAGGCGTTTAAAGCAACATACAGGAGGTTATCATCACCTAGATGATGCTGGCTATCAAATACTACTTAACTATCGTTCTGTTCGTTCTCCAGCCAAGATTGCGCCGACAGTATCACTGCGAGATTTATTAGAGGGTAAACTAAACGCCAATGATATCAAAGGCAAAATTATTTTAATTGGTACAACTGCCCAAAGCACCCATGACTATCTTGCTACTCCCTATAGTACTAAACAGGATCTAGAACGAGAGATACCAGGAGTAACTATTCAAGCGCAGATGGTGAGTCAAATTCTCAGTGCAGTCGAAGATGAACGACCTTTGTTATCAGTTTTTCCTGTTTGGGGTGATGTTCTCTGGATTGGGAGTTGGTCTATACTAGGAGGCATTGTGGTATGTTTTTGTAGAACGAAACGAGATTTAGCGATCGCTGGTGTGACTTCACTCATGTTATTATCTAGTCTAAGTTTTGGTTTATTTTTACAAGGTAAATGGGTTGCTCTTGTGCCTGCCAGTATAGGGATGTTGACAACTGGTGGTGTGGTTAAAACGGTAATTAAGCAACAACATAAACTTTGCTCGTAACTTTGAGGCGATCGCTAAACATACTGCTCTTAAGGAAAAAAATTAGACTTATGAAGATTGTGAAAAAACTGCATTAGGCAGTTAATTTTGACGTACTCTAAAAGATAGATATTTGAAAATAGTAATTTTTAACTTTTGACTTTCACGTAACATTACCACTATATTTCTTCATATTACTAATCAGATGCAGCTATCTTCTAAATATATTACCCTGGCGATCGCTCTGGTTTTTTACTTCTTAAATGTTCCAAAAATTCTAGCGCAATCGACCCAAACAACACCAAGCAAATCTCTGCCGACTCCTAAGCCATTAGCGCAAACTATAACGTTTACTGCGCCACCACCACCCGATGATATAGGTGAGCCTGGTCATCGCTCTGATGCTGGTAGTCGTGGGTGTAAGACGGGTATCGAAAATGTAGCTGCTGCTAATCAATCTTTAACTGCGATCGTTCCAGTTCATCAAACTGCCAATTGGGAAACAGTTTTAGGACTCACAACTTCTGCCAATCCAACTCTCTGGTTTGATCTTCCGCAGTTAAAAAGCTCTTTACCTGGGAAATTGGTAATTCGTGACCAAGCAGAAAACCTACTTTACGAGACTGAGATTAAATTACCCCAGCAAGGAGGATTGTTTCATGTTTCTATTCCCTCAACAGCAATCTCTTTAAAAGCTAACAAATCTTATCATTGGTATTTTAAAATTTACTGTGACTCAAACCAACCGCCTATGTTTGTAGATGGCTGGATTCAAAGAAGACCCTTAAGTTCTAGTGTTCAAGATAAGTTGGCTAATATGTCACCTCGAAATCGTCTAGAATTTTACTCTAGTCATGGTTATTGGCACGAAGCTTTCGCGATCGCTCTCAAACTACACCGTCAAAATCCCCAAGACCCTAATTTAGTAGCTTTATTACAAGCTGTTAATTTACTCGATATTCTGAAAACGTCTACAAAATAATTGTGTAAGCTTTGTTATATTTGACTCCTATATTTTCTTCAGCAGGAGTCATTGGGATTTGATTTATTAAGAAGTGTAACGAGTTTGCATATGTTTTATACTTCATCCATATCTATATATAAGAAGTAATTTCTTAACTGAAAAGATACCTATCAATTGGAGAAGTAAATTATGAGCGTTAAAGAAATAACTAAGCTTACTAAAGAAAACAAATCAATTCCTTACGTCATCAGTCCTCGTAACACTTTCTTGGACACTCGTAAACCTACAATTCGTTGGAATAAAGTATTAGGCGCAACTTCTTATATTGTCAAAATAGTTAGAGATTCTGAGGTGGTTTGGACAACAGAAGTTAAAGGAACAGAGTTCAAAAGTAGTGATGATTTACCTCTAGAATCAGGAGTAGCTTATTCAGTAATTGTTGAATCTAATAACGGTCATTCATCAGAGATGAATTCTAATCAATCTGAATTAGAATTCACAGTTTTAGATGAACAAGAAATTCTCGATATATCCAATGAAATTGAGCAAGAGAAAAAACAAGAATCACGAGATAATGAAATCTTAAGCTTAGTAAGACTAGTTGATATTTATAGAAAATATGGGCTAAATGCTAAAGCAATTGAGCTTCTAGAACAGAAAACTAATAACTCAATTCAACCTGCAATTCTATATTTAGAACTGGGTGATTTTTATCTATTCACTGGTCTATCTTTATCAGCACAGGAGCAATATCAAAAATTACTTAGTTTAACAAAAGATAAGCAAGATCTAAAAGTCAGTTTAGCTGCCACAACTAACCTAATGACAATTTGCACCTTATTAGGTAATCAAGATGAAGCTAAAAAACTAGAGACGCAATTGGAATATTTAAAAGAGGAAAATAAAAAGAATTTATCTGAGTCTTCAATTTCTTTCTTAAGATCAAACAATCAATATTACTGGTGGCAGTCAGGCAGGAAATAACCTTTTTCATAGTTTTGAAGATTTTTCAGTTCCTCAGAACGGTTCAGCATCTTTTGAGAACTCTGCCAATATTCAAAATATCATCGGTCGAGTAACAGGTAGTTCTGTTTCGGAGATTGATGGCTTAATTCAAGCTCAAGATGATGCCAATTTGCTACTAATTAATCCTAACGGCATTATCTTCGGTGTTGATGCTCGATTGGATATTGGAGGGTCGTTTCTGGCTACCACAGCCAATAGTATCCAGTTCTCTGATGGTAGTCAATTTAGTGCCACAGACCCTCAAACCAAACCTTTGTTAACTATCACTACACCTGTTGGTCTACAATTCGGCGAAAACCCTGGAGGGATTGTCCATCGCTCAAGTGGATTTGATAGTGAAGGAAATCCAGATGGATTGAGTGTAGATGGTATTCAGACCTTAGCTTTGATAGGAGGTGATTTACAGATAGATGGTGGAGTATTACGTGCGCCTGGAGGAAGAATTGAGCTAGGCAGTATTTGTAGTTTTGGTGTAGTCGATCTAACTTCTATTAATAATGGTTGGACTTTTGGATACGAGCAAGTGCCAGACTTTCAAAATACTCAATTATCTAATGCTTTTATCGACACTACTGATTTTGATGGAAACATTCCTAGTGGAAATATTCAATTGCATGGCAGAGAGATCATAATTAATCAATCGCAACTAGGAGGACTTAATTTTACAGCTAACGCTGGTGGAACTCTATTGATAAACGCAGCAGAGTTTTTGGCAATTAGTAATAGCAGTTTTTTGAATACTGGCACTTTTGCGACTGGAAAAGCAGGTGATCTTGAGATTGAAACAGGTCGGTTCATCGTTAATACTTCAGCATCGATATCGACAGCAGGTGAAGAAGGTGGTGGACAAGGAGGAAACATAACCATAGATGCTTCTGAATCTGTCGAGATTGATGGAGATGGAGAGTTCGCAGAATTAATTACCAAAACTGTACTAACTGGTGGAGATGGCGGAAATGTAGAAATAACCACTAAAAACCTCATTCTCCGTGATGGAGGTTACATATCTAGCTCTACTAGCGGAGAGAGCAAGGGAGGAAATATAACCCTCGATGTGTCTGAATCTATAGAAATAAGTGGTCAAGGAGAAAGTTCTGAAGGGATTAAAAATAGTGGTTTGTTTGCTCCAACAGAAAACCCAGACGATTTAGATATTGCAGTTACAGGAGATGGAGGTAACATAAACATCAATACAGGAAATCTCCAAGTGTCTGATGTGGGAACTATATCTGTTGGTACTGTGGATGATAGTCAAGGACAGGCAGGAAATTTAAATATCAACGCTCAAAACGTTACTTTAGATCAGGGTAGTCTCATTGCTGAAGCTGTATCAGGTAATGGTGGAGATATTACCTTAAATAATTTAGATTTATTACAATTAAGTAATGAAAGCACCATATCAACCACTGCTGGCACTTCAAAATCTGGTGGCGATGGTGGGAATATCAATATCAATGCTCCCAATGGCTTTATCGTTGCTAATCCCTATGAAAATAGCGATATTACTGCCAATGCTTTTTCTGGTTCAGGTGGTCAAGTGAAAATTAATGCTGCTGGAATTTATGGTATTAGAGAGAGAATAGAGCCAACGGAATTTAGTGATATTACTGCAAGTTCGGAGCGTGGTGTTGAAGGAGATGTAAACATTAACCGTCTTGAAGTTGAGCCTGAGCGTGGATTAATTGAAATACCGACACAACCTATTCCCACAGAAGTAGCTCAAGTCTGTACGGCAGATTTGGCGAGAAATAAAAGTCAATTTATTGTTACTGGACGTGGTGGTTTTGCTACTAGTCCTAGAGAGGAACTTAACCCTGATGCGGTACAAGTAGATTGGGTAACATTTGATGGTGAAACTACTACTGATGCTTCTACTCTGCCTGAGTTTCCTTATGCTCAACCTACTCCGATTGTAGAAGCTACAAGCTGGAAAGTTAACGATCGCGGTAATGTTGTTCTAATCGCTAATAAATCTCACAAAGACCCTGAAAGTTTTTGGCAATCTCCCTCTCACTGCCAGATCTAGCTCAAAACCCTAATCATCCAATTTAGCGATCGCATAAAGGCAAAAACAATCCCCACAAAGAATAGGGTAAACTTACTCGTAATGACTCCACATTGATAAAACCCTAACAATTCCTTCTGCTTCATGTATTTCATATACTAGTCGATGCTGAATATTAATACGACGAGAATAATATCCTGCCAAATTTCCCACTAATTTTTCATAAGGTGGTTGATAAGGATTGTTTTGTAAAATTTCAAGTAGAACTTGTGTCTGGGGTTTCAAACCACGAGATGATATTTTTTTTGCATCTTTCTTAGCTTGCTTGGACAATATAACTTGCCACTTCATCACCAATCAAGTTCCTCTAAAGGCGTTCCTTCAGATAAAGGTTCTGCTGCTGCGGATTTTATTGTTTCCACCATCCCAGGAATATTATTAAGATATATTGTCTCAGCGATCGCTTCCCAGTCTTCTCTAGATACTAATACTGCATCATTACGCTTACCTTTGATCGTAATTGGTTGGTGATTTTCTGCTATTTCATCTATCAAATGATAAAGTTTATCTCTTGCTTCTCTCACAGTGAATGGTTTCATAAAAATTATTTAGTTAATGGCGTACCGTATATCGTACCATTTTTAAGATAAAATTTCTGGGCGATCGCATTGTAGTCGTACAAGGTTGAATTAGGACAATGAGGGTGATTGGCTCGGAAGTAGCAAGTAGCATGATTATTGTTACATAACACGATCGCTTTTCCCTGTGTTGTTGATTATTAATTGACTAATATTGGAAAACAACTTAATTTAAGTAAGAAATTGTTACTTTTGCTTGGCTTAAAAAGTTCGTTGATACTGTAAACAAACATCAAGAATGATTTTTCGTCTTCGGCAAAAGTTACGACAAACAATAAAGCAAATAATCTGTCGTAATAGTTTAACTCTACTCTTATTATTATTCTTACTCTCTGCCCTACTAACGCCAGCTTCTGCTCAGATAGTGGCATCAAAACGTCCCACTTCAAATTTAGTCAAGGCGGAATATTTAATAGAACAGGGCAAGGCTTTCTATGAAGCTGAACAGTACACTCAAGCAGTCAATATATTACAACAAGCCGTAACTAGTTATGCTGTCGGTGGAGATAGGGTAAATCAAGCGATGACTTTGAGTAATTTGTCTTTAGCTTATCAGAAGCTGGGACTTTGGACAGAAGCAGCGCAAGCAAATCATCGCAGTCTCAATTTATTAGAAGATAATCAGGATTATGCTGTTGTCCTGGCTCAAAGTTTAGATGTTCAAGGACTTTTAGAACTAAATCAAGGACAAGCGACAAATGCGCTGGAAACTTGGCAAAAATCCGCAGCTATTTATACTCAAATCAGCAAAAATCATCCTCTTTTAACTCGTAACCAAATCAATCAAACCCAGGCTTTACAAACGTTAGGTTTTTATAGTCGCGCTCAAAAGATTTTAATCAAGACTGCCCAAACTCTGCAAAATCAGCCAGATTCGGCTACAAAAGCGACAGGATTACTTAGTCTGGGTAATGTTTGGCGAGCAGAAGGAAAATTTAATGAATCATTGCAGATATTAACCAAAAGCTTAGAAGTAGCACAAACATTGTCTAATCTAGAAGCGATCGCGCAAGCTATCAATGCTCCAGAGCTTATTTATCAATGGCAATGGCAGTTAGGACGCTTACTCAAACAAGCAGAAAATCCTCAAGATGCTATTGTTGCTTACGAAGAAGCAGTTGCAACCCTACAATCATTACGCAGAGATTTAGCGACTATTAATGCCGATGTCCAATTTTCCTTTCGCGATCGCGTTGAACCTGTTTATCGGGAATTGGTGGATTTATTACTAAAACCAGAGGGAGGCATTGAACCTTCTCCAGCCAAACTTAAAAAAGCACGCCAAGCAATTGAATCTCTGCAATTAGCCGAACTGGATAATTACCTACGCCAAGCTTGTTTAAATGCCAAGGTAGACTTAGATCGTGTGGTTGATTTACAAGATCCAACAGCAGCAGTCATTTATCCAATTATTTTACGCGATCGCCTGGAAGTAATCCTCAAGTTACCTAAACAAAAGCTAATTCACTACACAGCTTATGTACCCCGATCCCAAGTAGAAAAAACTTTAGATGAACTACAACGAAATTTATTAGAACCAGATACTCTTAATAATGTTCAGCTTTTATCACAACAAGTTTATCAATGGTTAATTCAGCCAGGTGCTAATAGGTTAACTCAAAGCCAGGTTAAAACCCTAGTTTTCGTCCTCGATAATCCTTTGCGCCAAATTCCGATGGCTACTCTTTATGATGGTCAACATTATCTAATTGAGCAATACCGTATCGCCTTAACCTTGGGTTTACAACTAGTCGAGCCTAAACCATTAGAAAAAGAAAAATTAGCAGTGTTAATTGCTGGACTTAGCCAAGCTCGTCAAGGATTTTCAGAATTAAAATATGTTGAAGAGGAAGTCAAACAAATTCGGTCTAAACTCCCTAACCAATTACTATTTGATCGGCAGTTTACAACTCAAACTTTTCAAGAGCAAATTAATTCTCAACCGTTTCCCATAGTTCACTTGGCCACCCACGGTCAGTTTAGCTCTAACTCCGAACAGACTTATATTCTGGCTTGGGATAAGCCAATCAAAGGCAATGATTTGGATAACTTAATTCGCGATCGAGACCAAACGTCAACTAACGCTATTGAGTTACTAGTTTTAAGTGCTTGTCAAACCGCAACTGGTGATCAAGAAGCTGTTTTAGGTTTAGCTGGATTAGCTGTAAGTGCAGGAGCGCGGAGTACAATTGCATCTCTTTGGAATGTTAATGATGCTTCTACTGCTCTAATGATGAATCAGTTTTACCAAGGTTTAGTTAACAAAAAGCTGAGTATAGCAGAAGCATTTCGTCAAGCTCAGTTGAATCTGCTCAACAATCCTCAATACCAAGATCCATTGTTTTGGTCTCCTTATATTTTAATCGGCAATTGGCTGTGAATCGCCTTTCGTTTTTTCTTGAAAATGCTATATTAAACTTTTTGCATAAGTCTGATAAACTCTGGTTGAGGTAAGAAAGAAGCAAGAAATCTATTAAACAAGCTCTGGTTATATAATAGATATTTCAACAAAATTTGATGCAAATTTTTTCTCAAGATATCACCGAGGTTGGTGCTGGCTTTCGCGCACTTGCCGATCCATTGAGACTGAAAGTAATTGAACTGTTGCGTTCTCAGGAATTATGTGTCTGCGAACTATGTGAGAAATTAAATGTCAGCCAGTCTAAACTATCTTTTCATCTCAAAAATCTCAAAGAAGCTAATCTCATTTGTTCTCGTCAAGAAGGTCGCTGGATGTACTATCGCCTCAATTTAGCTCAATTTGTGGCTCTAGAACAGTATTTGGCTGAATACCGACGTTTTGGCGACATATTACCCCCCCGAAACTGTGATTAGAAAATAAAAAGAGAAAGTTAAACTTTTTTTATTCGTCAAAGACAAAATTGACGGAGAGGGACTTCTCCACTCTCAAAGAAACTCAATTTTACCAATAGAGAAAAAATATTTTATACATCAACATTTTTTGATATGATACTTTTGTTACCGAGTATTGAAACTTTTACATTAGGCGAATTGAAGAGACTTAAATATTTATGTCAATCTCACATTAAGTCTCAAAAGTTAAGACAAGTTAAAGAAAACTTAAAAAAATTATGCTAAAGCACAAATACAAGCGTCCTTTGAGTTCAACCCTAGCTATTTTGATCGCCAGTGTATCCGTTGGTAGCGTAGGCAATCAGACTTTTGCTTCCAATGCTAA
>CAYMWC010000174.1:0-12275 GCA_964393695.1 uncultured Pleurocapsa sp. | reverse complement strand
GTTAGTATTCCTATTGGTTTGAATTTTCGAGATAATCCAGAGGATATTGTTAATAGTTCTATTGTTAATGGCTTTGGTTTATTAGTTAATCGAGAAAATATTGCTTTAATCGGCGGTGATGTTAGTTTCAATAACGGAAATATAACTGCGCCAGGGGGTAAAGTAGAGTTAGGGGGATTAAACGCATCAGGAACAATTGGAATTAACGCTGATGGTAGTTTGAGTTTCCCTGAAAATGTAGAAAGAGGCAATGTTTTTCTAAGAAATGGTTCAAAGGTGAATCTTCTTTCAGGAGGAGGAGGTTCAATTGCCATTAATAGTAAGAATTTAGAAATTACTGAAGGAAGTCTATTTATTGCTGGTATTGGGGCAGGTTTGGGGTCGAAAAATGCTCAAGTAGGAGATATTGTTATTAATGCTACTGACAAAATTGTTTTTGATGGAGCGGGAGCAAATGGATTATCTAGTGGTATATATAATTATGTTCAAGGTTTAGGTGATACAGGAGAAATTCAAATTACTACTAGCGACTTGTCTCTGACTAACGGAGGAAAAATTGTAAGTCTTGTCAGTGGCAATGGTAATTCAGGAGATATAACCATTGAAGCTAGCAATAACATATTTTTGGATGGAACGATACTAGTAAATAATCAACTTTTTCTTCCTAGCTCAATCACCAGCAATGTCGTTGGTACTGGTAAGTCAGGTGATATTAACATTTTTACTAATAATTTATCTCTTACTAATAATGTAAGAATAGGATCTGAAACTCTTAACAGAGGAAATGCAGGAAATATTAACCTTACAGCAACAGACTCAATTTTTCTTGATGGCAGTGTAATTGCCAGTAGAGTAGTAATTCAAGATGCCATAGGTAATGGTGGAGATATTGGCATATCTACTGGAAATTTAAAACTTAGTAATAATTCTAATATCGGTGCGGATAATATTGGCACAGGCAAAGCAGGAAATATTGAGATTAATGCTACTGAAAAAGTTATTTTCGATCAAAGTAGCTTGGGTAGCATAGTAGTTCAAGGAAGTGCTGGTGCGATCTTCGTTAAATCTCCTCAGATTTTGCTAGACAATTCTGAAATAAGTACTAGTAATTTAGGAATAGGAACTGCTGGAAATATTTCTATCGAAGCTAGTGATATTTTTTCCGCAGGCAATGGTAGTTTAATTTTAAGCAATGTAGGACAAGCTGATGGAACACCAGCAGAAGGAAAAGTAGGCGATATTGCAATTGCAGCAAGAAATGTTTCTTTTTCTAGTGGCTCTCAATTACAGGCTGGATTTTACTCCAATTCTCAAGGAGAGTCTGGCAGTGTTTCAATCATAGCTACTGATTTTATCTCTTTTGATGGTCGTAATAGTTTGACAGGTAACAATAGTGGTATTTTTACCAACGTGGAACCAGGAGCAGTCGCCAATGGTAGTGATATTAAACTTGAAGCTCAATCTATTTCTTTTATTAATGGTGCTGGTTTAATCGCCAGTAATTCAGGAACAGGAAATTCAGGCAATATTTCGATTAAAGCTAACAATTTCTCTACTGCAAATGATATCTCGATTCTCAGTAATATAGGACAAACAGATGGAACGCCAGCAAAGGGAAAAGTAGGTAGCATTGCGATTGAAGCTAAAAATGTTGCTTTAACTGATAGTTCTCAAATTCAAGCTGGATTTTTCTCTAACACTCAAGGAGAATCTGGTAGTGTTTCTATAAAAGCTATTGATTCTATCTCATTCGATGATCGCAGTGGTATTTTTACCAGTGTCGCTCCAGGTGCAATCGCTGATGGTGGTAATATTCAACTGGAAGCTAATTCGATTTCTTTTACTAATACTTCTGGTTTAAGTGCTAGTAATTCAGGACAAGGAAATGGAGGAAATATAACAGTAGATGCAGATTCGCTAACTCTAGATAAAAATTCTGCAATTTTGGCATCCAATACACCTTCACAAACTTTTAAAACAGATTTAGCAGGTGGCAATATTGATTTATCTATTTCTGATATCTTCATTCTTCGCAATAACAGTCAAATTAATACTCTGGCTAACCAAAATGCTAATGGTGGCAATGTCACAATTAATGCCAATGATGGACTGATAGTTGCTTTCCCTAATCAAAATAACGATATTACTACTAACGCTGTTCAGGGAAAAGGAGGAGAAATCAGCATTTTTACTCAAACAATTTTTGGACTAAAAGAAAGATCCTCCACACCACCCAATCAAACTAATGACATCGATGCTAGTTCCGAATTTGGCTTACAAGGTACTTTCTCTCTCAACACTCCCGATTTCGATCCTACTACTGGTTTAATTAATTTACCTGCATCTGTGGGTGATGCCTCAGATCAAATCTCGCAAAATCCTTGCCAACGGGGGATAGGAAGTGAATTTCTCGTTACTGGTAAAGGTGGTTTACCTCCTAATGTTAATGAATCCCTCAATAGTGAATCAGCACAAGTGGGTTTAATTGAATCTGTTCCATCACAACAACAAACTGTAGGGGCGAATGGTGAGACACTTTCGTTGGGCGGGTTTCCCGACTTGAGAAAAGTGTCGAATCCGAAGGATATTCGCCCAAATCCATCAACAACACCAGAAGCAGTACCGGCCCAAGGATGGGTGTTTAACGATCGGGGTGAAGTTACTTTAACAGCATATGAAACCACGAACACAGAAATCAAACGTTCTCCTCAAACAACAAATAGTAGTTGTTCCGCACTTTCAACGGGAATTAATAGTCTTACCGATTGATGGGTAGAATTCTTACCTTGGCGCGATTGGGTTCAACTGTAATTAATGCTCCAGTTTCTAGTTCGTTGGTAAATTGTCTTAAAACACTAATTAATAAGGTTTGAAAGTCAAATGAAAGTAAATTTTGAGTCCGAATTTGAATTACACTCGGTGCGGAGGCTTGGGACACTGCCAAAATTGTACCGAAGTCAAGATCGTGAGTTAGTATCACGTAATTATTATTTTTTGCCCAGGCTGTTATCTCTTTATCTGGCGCATTGGTTGCCCCTACTGTTGACCAATGAATCGCCTCAAATCCATTGTTATTTAACATATTAACCAAATCGGGGGACAGATTCATGTCAATGACAAGTTTCATGCTGATTGTAGCGGTACTTCAACTTCCTCTGCTCGCCAGGCTGCATAAGCTAAAGCTTCGTAAATATCTTCTAATTCTAAGTATGGATAAGCTTTGAGGATGTCATCTGGAGAATATTTTGATGCTACCAAACCGACAAGTGTTCCTACCGTAACTCTTAATCCTCGAATACAGGGCTTCCCACCCATAACTTCAGGATTAAAAGTGATTCTAGTTAAATTATTCATCAATTTTTCAGAAAAAGCGATTTATGAGTAAACAATAGAAAAATTGGATTGTTAATATACTAATCCTACAAAAAATTAGGTTTACCTATTTACTTTCGTCTTTCAAAATCGCTGAAATATTTCGTCCAGCGTAGAGTATACGAATTATTTCGACTAAATCATTAGAATAACAATAGAAAATTATGTATTTATCAAATCTTTTAACTCTCCACTTCCTTAAACCTTGTAACTCTGGTTTCGATACTTCATAAATAGTTCCTATCCCTGGATTTTTTGCCAGTTGGTTAAAGGTTTGTCTTGCTGCATCAAAGAACTTTAAGGCTGTGTCTGGATTATTCTGAGCAATAAAATTATAGATCTCATCTAGATCTTGACTGGCTTTTGGGGTTATGAGAATACGTCGTGTCATTTTAGCCTTGTTTACGACGTAACTTGATTAAACGTTCTTGTTTTTCTTGCCACCATTCATCAGTTACTTCAATGGGTTCACCACTTTCTAAGCCTTCGATCAACAAACTATCTAACTTTTCTTGTGCTGCTTGTTTTTGTGCTTGACGAATTAAATCGCGAATATACTCACTAGCGGTACTATAACCACCTTGGGCAATCTGTTCATCAATAAAAGCCCGCATTGAATCGGGTAGTGAAATGTTTAGGGTTGTCATGAATTGAAATAGGAAAAGTTAGACACATAAATACATTTTGGCAAATATTGGCAAATGTTGTTAATTATTTAATCTTAAATAGCGATCGCTCTATCCCAATCATGAATCAGAATTTCTACGGTAAAAAACTACACTCTTTATTTTTATGGGTTTTCTTGTTTATCTTGGCTATGTTTATCCCTCCCGTAGTTGCCGAAGTTTCCTCCCCTCCTGCTATGGTGCAAACTGAAAGCCCCCTAAATCCCCCGAATTCGGGGGACTTACAATCTTCCTCCCCCCAAACTTGGGGGGCTGGGGGGGCAAACAACAGGATATTTTCTCAAACTAACCCTAGTCAGTTAGTTAAACAAGCACAGGCATTATATGCAGAACAAAAGTATGAATCTGCTTTACCCTTATGGGATGCAGCAGCCAAGGGTTTTGCTAAAATGGGGGATAAGGGAAATCAGGCGATCGCTTTAGGTAATTTATCTCTTACCAACCAAAAATTAGGACAATGGGATGCAGCGAATACTGCTATTAAGTCTAGTTTGAAGTTATTAGAGTCTGAATCAAATGATAATTCTTTAGTTTTGGCACAAAGCTTGGATATTCAGGGAAAACTAGAGCGAGAAACAGGTAAATCCGCAGCAGCCATTGAAACCTGGCAGCAAGCAGCAAATATCTATCAAGAACTAAATAATTCGACTGCATTAGCCCAAAACAATCTCAATCAGGCACAGGCTTTACAAGATTTAGGTTTATATCCTCGCGCCTGTAAACGCATCTTAAGTACTTTATCTTTTGATAATATCTCAACCTGTAGCCAACTGAATCAACTCACCACCGAGGAATTAACAGACAAACTCAAACCTATAACCTCTAAACCATCTTTAACTACAGTATCTACATTAAGAAATTTAGGGAATTTACTATTAATTATCGGTCAACCCCAACAGTCAGAACAAATTTTAACAGCTAGTCTTAGTTCAACCCAAAAATTAGACTCTCCCCAAGAATTAAGCCTTACGTATTTGAGATTAGGTAATACTTATCAAGCTTTAGCAGCAGGAGAGGAAGTTAGAAGTACACGTCGTCAATATGAACAACAAGCTTTAGATGCCTATAACCAAGTAACCGAACTATCACCATCACCTACAACCAAACTTAAAGCACAGTTAAATCAACTCGACTTCCTTATCCAACAAGAAGAATGGTCTGAAGCAGAATCACTATGGAAATCTATCTATCTCCAAGTTGCCAACTCTAATTTAGTTCTAGATCGCGAACATATCTATGCAAAAATCAATTATGCTCAAAATATCATCAAAGTATTAACTCAAGAAGATCAAACCATTCCTGACAGTCTCAAATTACCGAGCAAAGCAGAAATACAACAGATTTTAGTTAACGCTACTCAACAAGCACAAACTTTAGGAGATAAAAGAATAGAAGCTTATGCCTGGGGGACTTTGGGTAAACTTGAGGAAATAACAGGTGCATATTCTACTGCCGAAACCCAGACTAAAAAAGCCCTTAACTTAGTATCCAATTATGAAGCTTCAGATATTGCCTATCAATACTTCTGGCAGTTAGGACGTATCCAAAAAGAACAAGATAATATCCCAGATGCGATCGCAGCCTATACTAAAGCCTACGATGCCCTACAATCTTTACGGAGTGATCTTGCCACTATCAACCCCGAAGTCCAGTTTGACTTCCGCGATCAAGTCGAGCCAGTATATCGAGAATTAGTGGAATTAGATGTTAAACAGGCTCGTATCTTAGAAAAAGCAGGGAATAAACCAGCCAGTAAAGCCAGACTCATCCAAGCTCGTGATGTAGTTGAATCCCTACAGGTGGCACAATTAAACAACTTTTTCCGTGAAGCCTGTATTGATGCTAATCCCCAAGCCATAGATGCGATCGATCCCCAGGCTGCGGTTATCTATCCAATTATTCTCCAAAATCAATTAGAAATACTTTTAAGCTTACCCAAACGAGAACCAAGTTTATATCAAAGCAATGTATCCCAGGCAGAATTAGAAGAGAAGGTAGAGATAATCAAAGCCAATCTTGAATCCTCATTTAATCCAGTAGAATCACTGTTACCCCAATCTCAGGAGTTCTACAACTGGATAATTCGACCTTTAGAAGCTGAGTTAATTAAAAATCAAGTTAAAACCATTGCTTTTGTCTTGGATGGTGCTTTGCGAAATATTCCCATGTCCATACTTCATGATGGCAAACAGTATTTAGTAGAGAAATATGCCTTAGCTTTAACTCCTGGTTTGCAACTATTAGATCCCAAACCTTTAACCGCCATTCAACTGGATGCGATCACGGGGGGAATAAGCAAAGTTCGTCCTGATTTTGCACCCCATCAAAACTTTGGTGATTTACCAAAAGTCCCCGAAGAGCTACAAACTATTAGCAGGATTGGACTGGCTAAAAGCTCTCTACTTAACGACCAATTTACCAAACAGGCTCTTAAGCAAAATATTACCGCTTCTGGTTCGCCTATCGTGCATTTAGCTACCCATGCCAATTTTAGTTCTAAAGCCGAAGATACTTTTATTCTTTCTTGGGATGGTCAAATTAATATCAAAGAGTTAGATGACTTATTGCGGGATGATACTTTTAATCGTAAAAACAATATTGAATTATTAGTTTTAAGTGCTTGTGAAACTGCTAGTGGCGATCCTCGTGCCACTTTAGGACTAGCTGGAGTAGCCGTTCAAGCTGGTGCTAGAAGCACCTTAGCTACATTATGGTCAGTAGTGGATGAAAGTACTGCTCAAATTATGGGAGAATTTTACCGTCAACTGCAAAAATCAGGTACAACTAAAGCTAATAAAGCAGAAATTCTTCGCCAAGCACAACTTACTCTAATTAAAGATAAAAAATTCAACCATCCCCATTTTTGGTCTCCATTTATCTTAGTAGGTAACTGGCAGTAATTTAAAGCAATTAAAAGCTAAGAGCTAAGAGCTAAAAACTTATTAAAATCCAGGGGGAAGTAATACTTCGTCAATCTCGATAATTACCCCATTTTTTGCTACTGTTGAAGGAAACTGTGCTTGAGCATCATTTAACTTGAGGGTATTATTTTCGTTAGAGATAGCGATCGCTTTTCCTGCTAAAGTTGTAATCTCTCCCCGCTCGATATCTTTCTGGGTAACTTCTCCTGGTATCAAGTGATATTGCAGTACTTTAAGGCGGTTTTCTGGCTGACTAAATTTATCAAAAACGTCATCTGGCAAAGCATTAAAAGCTTTATCACTAGGAGCAAGTAGTGTAAATTGCTGTTGTTGAAGTTGTTTGGTTAATCCTGCTGCTTCAACTTCCGCCACTAAATTTTTTAAGTTGGTATTACTTTCTAGGCTTTTAACTAAATCAACCTGTTCACTCCTCTGAGGATAATTAGGATAAGCCAGAGGCTGGAAGAAAACCATCGGTGGGTAATATGACTGAGATAATACAGGTAAGCCAATTAGAATACTAATTCCTGTGGTAATAGAGATTGAGAGGGATTTTTTCAGGCAACGCTTATGAAGAGGAATTTTATTTTGGAAATGGTACATCACGCTTATAAATGACTAGTTTTAGTGAAAGACAGTCGTTATCTTCAAGCCAGATCGACTAGTTTGTATTCTAATACTATCTTTATAAACGTAGAGGTTAGACGTGATTTATCTTATGGTGACGAGCATCAATTTGCAGCCATTGATAAGCGACAAGATTGAGTAAAATACCAATTAAAAGCAAGAGTATCATCAAACTAATTTGATACCAGGCAATAGGAGTAACCAATAAATCGGCGATCGCATGAATAAAATTTAGCACTGTATAAACTAACGTCAATCCAAAATGAAACAATCGATAGCGTTTAGACTCGTAAAACGCAGTGGCAATTATTGCCAGCATCGGCAAGCTAAAAAAAACCAACATTCCCCACAAAATTGGCGTTATCTCGGCTATAGTTGCAGTTTCTTGCTGGTGGTGTCCCATCATAGCCACATCAATACCGTGAAACAAGGGCATTAAACCTAACTGAGTGTGAAACAAAGTTCCTACCAGAAACACTAGCCACAAGGTAATAATCTTTTCCCGATAATTAATGGAATTAAATTTTGCCATTTTCAAATTTATTTTAGGGTTTTTGCTACTAACCACTACCTACTACCTACTAACTGCGAACTCCAAATAAATTTTCCTGTTAATATTTCCGCCACATCCATACCGTTACTAATTACTCCAGGAACACTTGGATAGCCAGCACTAGCACCAACTAAAAATAGATTAGGTAACTCAGTTTTATAACCTAGACGATTTAAACCAATTTGTTGGGGAATAAGTTTCGCGCCGTACATATTGCCCTGGGGTTGTCCGAGATAGTATTCACTGGTAGTAGGTGTACCATAAATTTTCATGCGAATATACCGATCAATATCGGGAATTAAATCTCGCACACTTGCCATCACCTGTTGATATACCGCTCGTTTTTGTACTTTATAAGCTTGAGGATCTTTCTTGTGCAGTTGTTTGAATGATTCGTAAGGACAAACAGTAGTAATTTCTAAAACTTGATGACCTGCTGGTGCAATACCAGGTTCAGTGGATTTTAAGGTTGGACAGGATAAAAAGATCCAAGGCTTGGCTAAATCACCTGTAAGTTGCTGTTGATAAGCCTGATTAAGATCGCTATGGGGATAATACCAAATATTCCAATCACCAATACCGTAGGCTTGAGGGTCAAATCGTGAATCTAAACCGAGATAAATATTAAAGGCACTAGCGGAATATTCATAATCAGTTAAGCGATGATATTCATGTTTACTTAAAGCCAGAGAATTGTGCATTAATTTGACAGTTAATTTGGGGTCAAGATCGCTGATATAAGCGTTATCTGCTTGATAGATTTCTCCCCCTGCGGTGACGCTAACTACTTGATTATTATCTACTTCAATATGCTGTACAGGAGTAGAGTATTTAACCACTCCACCACCATCGGTAATAACAGAAACGATCTCATCAACTAGATGTTTAAAATGATGCTGGGGATAATAAGCCCCTTCTGAATAGTCCCAAACCAAGGATGTATGGGTAATTAGAGCAATTTCTGACGGTGGCAACCCGTAATCTCCACTTTGACCTGCAAAAAGTGCTTGTAGTTTAGGAGATAGTCCAATGTGATCGTAGAGATCTTGTAAAGTCCAATTACGCCTAGTAAATAAATGCCAATATTTAGGCAGAGATAACCAATCTGCCCAGTCTAAATCAAATAAGTGTACTTGTTGAGTTAACTGTCTTATTTCTTGATGTAATTGTTTGATTTCGTCACAGTACAGATTAATTGCCCTAGTTTCTTCAGGAAAGGTGGCAAGGGCGCGATCGCGAAATTTTTCCCAATTTAAAGGAATACGAAAATCTACCTCGGGGGTAATTATCCTGTCAATACAATCTGGATTGAGAGAATTAAAAGGAACATCCCGTTCAATATAGTCAAGAAATTGTTGTACTGCTTGTCCTGTACCACATTGATAAATATAGTGAACATCGGCACAAAAACTGTAGTCACCATATTCAAAGGTATGACAACATCCCCCAGGCAAATAATGCTGTTCTAATACAACAACTCGGTATCCTTGACGAGTTAAACAGGCTGCCACCGAAAGCCCCCCTAACCCAGCACCTAAAATTACGTAATCGAAATTATTCATGGTTAAGTTCGCAAATCAAATATGATTGCTAGACATGGTTAGTAATACTTGAAGGCAGTAGTATACTGACACAGCTAAAATAGTGCGATAATATTTGTTTTCACCCATAACTAGTAGTTAGTAATTACTAACCACTAATCACTTAGCTACTAACTATTTCCCAAGTTAACTTTAACTACTTTTTTCGGCATATCTTCGACTTTTGGCAAAGTTAGAGTCAAAATGCCGTGCTTGAAGTCAGATTTAATTCCATCAGTTTTAATGACCATAGGCAGAGGAATAACCCTTTGAAATCTGCCGTAATGCAATTCCGAGTGAAAATAATTTTTATCTTTGTTTTCAGTGCTTTTTTCTTCTTGGTGTTCACCCGCAATAGTTACTCGATCTTCGCCGACTTCCACTTCTAAATCCTTGGCATCTATACCAGGAATTTCAGCTTTGAGAATTAGTTCTTTGTCAGTTTCTTTTATTTCCACCGCAGGAGTCCACATACCTGCCATTCTGTGTCTTCCCAGCCCATCGCGATCATTAATTGAAAGCATATCTTCAAACAGACGATCCATCTGTTGTCTAATAGTGCTTAATTCTTTGAATGGTTGCCATTTACTGAGTGTCATAATTAACTTAACCTCCGATTTTGTTTTTTTCTCTTGCTTTGAGGTTTGTCTAAAAGATTAGAAAAATATTTTGAGGATATTGTGAAGAAAATGGTTAGCGATTTAATTATCAAACAGTTCTTTTAGCGAGAATTGAGAAATATTCGGCGTTCATTTTCGCTAACCAACTCAGTGTCGACGACTTTAGCAGTAATTTGAGTCCCATCTTCGAGATTAACTACCCAATCTTGTCCCTGAACTAAAATTGGGCATTCTCCTTCTACTTCTTCCCATTTCAAATAAACTCCATCTAAGTAATAATCATAGATGCAAAAGTGTTGCTTGTGTTGTGTTTTGTTAGTAATCATAATTTATGCTTAACTCCTGCTAAGTTTTTGGTCGTCGACTTAACATTACTAAATAATTGTGAATTGTAAGCTATGTGGTAATGTAACCGTCGGCAACCTTTGGCACTAATCAAATTTTGACATTAAGATTTCTATTTAGTTACCAATGGCTACCAAGACGTTCACAATTTCCTCAAATTGTTGTTCTAAAACAATGAATGTAAATGAATTGAAGATAGCCATAAGGCAACAACTCTAAAAGCCAGCTATCTACTTTCAGTATATTCTCTGGGGTTAATTATGGAACTGCTCTGATACAAAAAGTCAATAATCTTATCATGAAAATCTTTCTATTGATAGTTGCAGGTGCGATCGCGTATGCGCCAGCGTTTGCGAAGCAGTCGAAGACTTAGCTGTTCGCGAAGCGTGGGCCAAGCCCAATCGCGCTAGCGCGTAGTCTACAGATCTCACCTTTAGGAATTCTCATGGTAATTTATCTAAAATACACGATCGCTTGATTAAGCAAATCTGGCTATCTCTTAAATCTAAGCCTTTTGAGTTAACTAGTTGACTTATTATAATTAGTTATTTTTCTTTATTTTCATAACTACTCTAGAAAAACTCAAAAAATCAAGTTGTAAAAAATATATAATTTAATATATTTAGTTATTAGTTATAACTTATAAGTTATTATTCGATTTTTATGTAATTTAAGTGTAATTATCGATGACTTTTTAAATAATATTTTTTTAAATTATATTATTAAGTTGAATTTTATAAATTTATGCCGAATTGCAAAATATTGAGTTGCTGCTTAATTTTATCGACGATAGTATTAGATGCAAATACAACTTTAGTTTGCGCCCAAAACACAAGAAAACTTCAAGAAACCGAAGCCAAAAAATTTATCAATTTAGTAACTCAAACAGAACAGGCTTATTTTCTAGAATTACAAAAGTTTGTTGATAACTTTAATGAGTTAAAATTAACACCTCCTACTAACTCATATCAATATCAGCTTAATCTTCAGGACAATGGAAAGCTAGTTCAAACAATAGCTAGTCCAACTAAATTAACAAGATTAAAAACTTATACTGGAGCATTATCATTTAATAATGGAAGTTTAAATTCAATTTTTTGTGTAAGTGAAAGTTTTGCTAAAGTTAATGTAGGTCAAATTAAATTAATTGATAGTAAACTTGAATGTCCAACTGGATTTAGAATTGGATTATTTAACGCTCAACAAGAAGCAATTAATAGTGTTTATAGTACAAATAGAGCGCAACAAGCTTATTATTTTGAAACTTTAAAATTCACCAAGAATAAAAATGATTTATATAATCCAATTCTGCTTTCAAACACCTATTATAATTACCAGATAGATCTCCTAGAAAATGGTAAATTAGCTCAAGTAATAGCCACTCCAAAGCTCGATAATTTAAAAAGTTTTATTGGCGGTACACTTTATCTCAATGGGTCATATCAATCACTAGTTTGTGTCAGTAAACAACCAACTAAATATACTCCATCTTCAATTAAATTAGTTGACGGTAAACTTACAGCGGTTTGCATCTAAATGTGGGACAATGAAGCGTTGTGAAAATAGATCGT
>CAYMWC010000173.1:0-12409 GCA_964393695.1 uncultured Pleurocapsa sp. | reverse complement strand
TTGGGAGATTTCTTTCGTATTTCATCTGTGGGGCTGCCGAATGTGGGTTACAACAAGATGTCGATGGCGCGATCGCATCTTTTCGTCAAATTACTGCTCTTGATCCTCACAACCCTTATGGTTATGCTTATTTGGCTTTTGTACATCTTTATGACTGGCAACCCAAACCTGCGGAAACTGCCCTCAATTCTGCCATGAAGATTAACCCTAATATCCCCGAAATCAAAACTCTCAGTGGTGTTGCAGCAGTGATGCAGGGTAAATTTATTCAGGCTTGGAAACTATGGAAACAGTAAACATTAAGGTAGGGCTCCAATAAACTATGACAAAGTCGGACAGGCTTGGACAAAATACCCCCAATTTTTCGGTTAAAAATAGTAGATTTATACTAAAAAAGGGGGTATTTTGTCCCCACTCACCGAAAAATTCTCACTTTCAAACCCTTACAGTAGGGAAGCCTGTCCGACTTTGTCCAGGTTTTCTCTCGGGGGCGAACGGCAGTTTACCCCTACAGCAATTAGTCATCAGTTATTACAGCTTAGGTAAAACAGTATCTGTAGCTGTCAGATTTGGTAATTGAGCGACTGTAATCGGCACTATACCCATGTTGTTTTCCTCGCTATCTTCTATTTGCCGATTTTCTTGATCAGTAGCAAGGATTAAAAAGTATTCACCTGGTTCTACTTGAGGGATATGCAGCTCAAAGTTTGTTGTATAGCTTTCTCCAGCCTCTACAGAATTATCAAAGCCTTGATGATAAGAAGTATAGACGCGATCGCTGCGATCAATATGTTCATCTTCTGAAAGATATAGCCCTACGTAAAAACGTTAGGACATTTTTGAAATACTACTTCCTACTTTCTACTTTCTACTTCCGTCTTACGAAATTTCCTCAACGCGGGGGACCCGCGCGACGCGAAGCTAGTCCTTTAGGGCAACGGAATTTCGCGCTACTTACGAACCGATTACTATTAATGTCCTAATCTAATTTGGTACGGCTATATATGCGATCGTACCAATAATCAGTAGTTGTGGCAGTTTCGCCTTAAAGGATCTATTGCCTGGTTTGAGTCTAATAATAAATCTTGAGTCAAGCGAGATGATTTTGTTATCTGGCTCTCAAAAGTATTTTCAGGAAAAATGATATTATCATCTAGATGATAAGCTGTTGCTTCTATCTCCGTCTCTAAAATATCAGGAACACTATGGTCAATTTGTTCGGCAATCACTCGATCGCTTTTCTTATATTATAAAAATGTCCTAACCATAATGCGTAATGCTATATTAGATAAACCGAGATTAAGACAAAAAATTCTGCAACAGAGACAAGCACTCTCTCAAGAAGAATGGCAAACTAAAAGTAAGCTTATCTGCGATCGCTTGCAAAATTTATCTTTATTTCAGGAAGCAAAAACTGTCTTGGCTTACTTTAGTTTTCGTCAAGAAGTTGATTTAAATTCTATATTTTCTCTGCAAAAAAAATGGGTCTTTCCTCGTTGTGTTGGTCAATCTTTAATTTGGCATTTATGGCAACCTGGAGAAAGCTTAAACTTTGGTAAATATGGTATTTCAGAACCTTTAGAAACAGCACCAATTATTTCGCCATCCTTAGCTGATTTAATTCTTGTTCCCAGTGTTGCTTGCGATCAACAAGGATATCGTTTGGGTTATGGCGGTGGTTTTTATGATCGCTTGCTCAGTTCGCCTCAATGTCTTAATATTCCGACGATTGGTATTGTCTTTGATTTTGCCTATTTGGCGCAATTACCCGCGGATAATTGGGATATAAAGTTAAATTTTATTTGTACTGGAACTAATCTTGTGGATTGTTAATTGTTCATGGTTAATAGTGAATTTTTAAAAAATATATTAAGCAACAAAATCTAGCCAATAAGTAATTATGCTTACTGCTTTTTGTTGAATAATCAAGTTCATTTAAGGTTTGTTAAGGAAGACTAGATTGGTATTTAAAAAAAATAAGGCTTTTGCTAATCTGTGAAAACAGCGATAAAGAAGCTAATATTTAAAATTTTATTCCGCCATAGTTTTTAGTAAATTTAGTTATTGTCTTTAAACAAACTTATGCAACACTTTCATGACGAATGGATTCAAGAATGGTGCGATCGCAATGGTTGGACAGATTTAGTTCGAGAACGCTATAACCATTATTGGGCGTTTCCACCTAACTGTGTGATGCCAGAACCTATTCCTCAAAAAGTTATGAGGCTGATCAAAAGCGAAAAGGGTTTAAGCATCTGTGAACAAAGATGGTTGATGTTGGCTGCCTTCGTTAGTGTCGTGGCTGTGTTTTCTAGTTGTTTCTTGCTGTCACCTATGCCCTTGATGCTTGCCTTTGGGTTTGATGCGGTTACTTTTGCCCGTATGGAATACGAAATTTAATGTCAGGAGTCAGAATTAATTTGTTTTAGTCGATTGAGCAAATCTTGAGTTCTAATAGTGATATCCAAGCAGTTTTGATTGACGATAGCTGCGCTTGGCAAAGGCATCGCCTGATGGGGAAATAAATTACTGGAAATCCCCACCGCGATCGCGCCTGCCTTAATCATTGCTGGAGCATTGTCTAGGGTAATACCCCCAGTTGGGATCAAAGCAATTTGTCCTAGAGGAGCTTGTAAACATTTAATGTATTCTGAACCTCCCAGGGATTTAATCGGGAAAATCTTAACTACTTTTGCGCCTCGTTGCCAGGCGTTGACTATTTCCGTTGGCGAAAAAACTCCAGGTACAAAAGGTATTTGATAATGAGATAAGGAAGCATCCAGTAATTTTGGATCAAAATGAGGCGAGAAAGCAAACTGCGCTCCTGCTGCGATCGCCTCTTGTAGCTGCTGCAAGTCCAGAATAGTCCCTGCGCCAATAGTACAGTGAGGTAATTCCGTCCTTAGTTGAGCAATTAAATCTCCAGGGCGATCGCTATTCCAAGTAATTTCAATTAAATTCATTCCCCCTGCTGCTACGGCATGAGCCATTTGATAAGCGAGGTTCATTTCAGCACAGCGAATTATGGCGATCGCCTTATGTTCCCGTAAAAGTCGTAACCATGTATCTAAAAACACTACATTGTTCAATTGAATATTAAATAGTTGCGCCTATAAAATAAAAACTTTCTTCCCTCTTTCTTCCTGAATCTACAAATAACTAATACGGTTTCGATAAGCTTGATGATCCAAACCCGTGCCAACATTAGCAGTTTTCGGGTCAATAAGTTGTTGTAATATTTTAATTCGCTCGGAAGTGGCAGGATGAGTACTTAAAAATTCAGGAGTAGAGCCACCTTGTTTGAGTAATTTTTGCATAAAGCCGAGCATTCCCGCAGGCGCATAATTAGCCTGAGTGAGATTTTCTAAGCCAAAGCGATCAGCTTCTAATTCGTCAGAGCGACTATTAGGACGACTAACAGTTAACTCTACACCAATTTTAACAGCATCACTACGGTCTAATCCTGCTGCGGAGAGTAAGCCTTGAGAAATAGCGCGATCGCGCATCTGTTCGACTGAATGACGGGCGACAATATGACCTATTTCATGTCCAATAACACTCGCCAATTCTGCTTCGTTATCTGCTGTAGCAATTAGTCCTTTGTTAACATATACATAGCCTCCCATCGTCGCAAAGGCATTGATATTATTATCATCAACTATTTGAAAGGTATAGGGAATATCGGGACGTTTACTAATTTTAGCTAGTTTTTGTCCTATTTGATTTATATAATCATTAATTGCTTGATTACGATAGATTTTAGCTTGACCAGAATTGACTAACTCCTGGTTAATTTCTTTCCCTAACGCTACTTCCTGAGCATTAGAAATATTAGATATCTGAACTACTTGTATGCCGCGAATTACTAACTCCAACCAAGAAATTCCATAGCTAGGCTGAACATTGCTCAAGCTGATACTAAGGGCAGCTACCACTGCTAACAAACCGTATAACCAAGGGCGATAGTAAGGATAAAAATAGGACAAGTTAAATAATTTGCGGAACATATTTTTGGTCAATGACAATCAAATGATCAAACTATAAGACGGTCAACTTCCTAGTTTAGTTGCGTGTGTTTTAGATTGTGATCTCAATTATATTTAACTTAATCTCTATCAAAGCCATATTTTTCTCGTATTAAATACAAAGGTCTACCCTTAACTTCTTCATAAACACGACCTAAATATTCTCCCAATACTCCTAAAGTAATTAATTGAATTCCGCCTAAAAATAGAATAGCCACCATTAAAGAAGCATAGCCAGGAACATCAATACCAAAGATAAGAGTCCGAACTACTAGTATCAGAGCATAAAATAAAGAAATTAAAGAAATAGTTACACCGATATAACTCCAGACTTTTAGGGGTAATAAACTAAAGGAAGTGATACCATCGATCGCTAAATTCCAAAGTTTCCAATAATTCCAGGTAGAATGACCTCCATAGCGAGGTTCACGATCAAATAAAACCGAAGTTTGTTTATATCCTACCCAAGCAAATAAACCCCTTCAGAAATCGTGTTCTTTCTGGTAACTGTTTGATAGCTTCAACAACTTGGCGATCTAATAAACGAAAATCTCCTGTATTAGCTGGAATGGGAACAGGACTTATTTTACTGATAGTTTTATTTCTCATTCCGCACTTCAGTTTGTAGTTGTCAAAAAGTATCGGTCTGAATGCACTTCTTATCTCCCCTCGGCAACCAGTAACAGAAGCTTTATGTTATGGGCGACAAAATACTTTGATGGCAAGTTATTTTCGTTCTTCCGATAATTATTGAGAATGACTAAGCAAGAGAATACTATTTTTCGCTTTTTTCAGGTTTAAAATATTAAGTAAAACTCTGAGGACTAGCCAGACAAAATATAATATTTTTGGCAATGCTTGGAGAAATAATATTGTAGATCTATGTATTGCGTCTAGACGTGCGTAATGAGAATTACAACTACTTTTACAAGATTAATAAAGGTATATTTTGTCAATCGGATTTAGTATGACTTGGAGACTGGGGGAGAGTTTAAGAGTTTTTTCCTTATACGAATAATATGCAGTTTAAATGCGTACAAGCTTATCATAATATTATCAGCAACAATTGGGTGTATATGTAATTATACTTAATATGTTCCATAGCATTTCTCAAATAGATGAGGTACAAAAAAAATCTAGATCTAAATTTTAAAGTTTTAAACTAGGTCTGTATCTTTTTTACCTTTTGCTTTCCTCTACCGAGGTATATTTTAGTCAACCGAGAACTGCTATAGCAATCGGAAATGAGTCGTAAATTTATTGGTGGAGTCAGGCAAGAGGCAAGAGGTGAGCTAACGCGGTCTTGGGGGTTTCCACCCAACTAAGCGGTGCAAGCCCCATGAGCGATTAGCGAACCCGAAGGGCAAGAGAAGCTTCTCATAAATCATTCCTGATTGCTATATATGTGTCTTTTTAATTGTCGTGCGTAATTTTTGATGACTAAAAAATATTTATACCCTTTAATAATTTGTATATCTCTAATTACACTAATTATAGTAACAACTCCTAGAGTTGATTCTGCGTCTAATACCTGTAGCTATCATCCACAAGCCTATCAAGGTTTGGAAATGAATCAATTAGCTCAAGAATTAACTAGCACAGGATTAATAGGCAGAGTTCACGGCGTAGCAAAAACGTCTCAAATGTATGTTATGTCTGTACGAGAACCAAATAATTTTTTTAGTCATCGTGAGTTCTCTTTATTGCCAAATCCAGCAATTAGCGACATCTTCAAGCAAGTTAATCGTCACGATCTCATATGTATTCAAGGCAATTTAATTGCTAATCCTAGCCCACAACGACATATTGCCGTGAATTCGCTTCAAGTTTTAGAACCTTGGGCGCAGCCAGAAAAGTTTAAACCTTATGAGAGCAAAAAATTATCCAATCAATTGACGCAAACTAATTTTATCGGTCAGGTTCACGCCATTGGTGAAGACGGAAAAGTTTTAGTAGTAGAATATCAAGATAATATAATACCTATTTTTGTCACAGCCACAGAATATACTAAAGGCTTGTATCGGGGAGATATTATTAGGCTGGCATATCAAATTCAAAAAAATCCCCAAAAACCAGTTCATTTACAATTAAACACTAAAGTTGCCCAACCTTTAGAAGTTATAGACGCGATCGCCGCTTGGAATAATCAAAAGAAAACGCTTGCAGGACATCTAGTTAAATTTCCCCAAAGTCCTCAACTTAAGTTTGATGTCTACGCCATGGAAGTTGATACCCAAGGAATAAAACGCTACTTTACCTTGATTAACTTCGAGAATATGGTTGAATTTGATAATATTCGTCAAAAGCTCGCTAAAATCTGGGATGACAATGTTGCCACAGCTAAATCTGGCAGAAATATGTTAATTAATCCAGAAGTCACTATCGAAGCTACAGGTTTGATTAGTATAATCTCAAGCGAGCAAGCTAATCCGCAAATTTTATTAGATAGTGCCGAACAAGTTCAACAACGGAGAGTTGCTTCTAAAAAGACAGAATCTTGTCGCAAAGACGAACTCATACGTCTAGATACACGGCTGGGAATGCCATAATTATTAATGTGTCCTTGACCAACTAAGACAACTATCTGAGATTGAGGATGGTCTTGATGATATAGAGCGATCGCATCTGCCATCGTTTCTTCCCACAATACTTGGGCAGCAAAGAAATTGTCAAAGTTGTTGCTGTTGCCATTGCTATGATCAGCGTGTTGTTGATAAATTGTCTGTAATTTTTGTCGATATGCCTGATTATCTAGCTTGATTTCGTCCATAGGGGGAATGTAGCGTAATTCATCGCCCTCAAGACTATTTAAACCATCTTTAGCTACTTTAAAGGTAATTTCAGTTGGGGTATTTAAGGCAACTAAAGGAATTTGATTTGCTTGGGCAAAACGCAGAATAGGAACATAAAATTCCCAGTCAAAACCCCAGCGGGTGTCGTATTCAGTTTGTTTTTTTAATTCAGCCTCGCTGATTTCTTCTGCTAGATAGCGGTTTAAAACAGGTTGAAACTGACGTTGAAACATTTCTAAAGCAATCGCTATTTTTCCCTGAGAATCTTCTTGAAGGTGATAAAGCTGAGTAATAATGTTTAGTTGTGCAGCATGGTCTTCAATACTATCATGACGCTCTCCCAGATAGATAATGTCATTGTACTTAACTTGATTAATCAGTTTTTGCTCATTACTGTCTTGCTTAATTGGCTCAGCATTGCTGAATAATGGGTAGGGGTATTGAATGAGGAAAAATCCTGCTACGAATACTCCCAGAAAACACATCAAGGTGGGAAATTTTAACTTCATTATATGTGATAGTTTTTTTATAAGTATTTAAATATAATTTGCTCATGACTGTTTCTTCTCTTCCCCTTCACTTGCGATCGCTTTCTCTCGATCATCAGAGTTTGAGTCAAATGTTGATTGAGCGTGAGAATATTTTAATTATCCAAGATCTTGATGGGGTCTGTATGGGTTTGGTCAAAAATCCTCTGACTAGAGTCATAGATATTAAGTATTTAACAGCAGCTAAATCTTTAGGCGAGCAATTTTATGTGTTAACTAATGGGGAACATATTGGTAAACGGGGCGTAAACGGTATTGTAGAAAAGGCTTTCTCGGGTACTCAACTAGTGAAAGAACAAGGTTTATATTTACCAGGTTTGGCTGGAGGTGGCGTACAGTGGCAAGATTGCTATGGTAATGTGGCTCATCCTGGTTTAAGTGAGACGGAATTAGCCTTTTTAGAGACAGTACCTCACGAAATTGCTACTTGTTTACGAGAATTAGGTCAACAACTTAAATATGGCTTAAATCAGACACAACTAGAAGCGTGTATTCAAGCGGTCGTTTTGGATAATAAAGTTTCTCCTACGGCAAATTTAAACGCTTTCCACGAAATATTTAGTGATGCTCCTCAACTTTATGCAGAGCTACAACAGGAAATAAAATTATTAATGGATCGTCTACTGCAAGCAGCACAACAGCAGGGTTTAGAAGATTCCTTTTTTGTCCATTATGCCCCCAACTTAGGCAGAGATGCTCAGGGACGAGAAATTATGCAGCCAGCCCAAGGTGATGATGCAGGCACAACCGACTTTCAGTTTATGCTGCGTGGAGCAATTAAGGAAGTAGGAGTATTAGTTATTCTCAATCACTACTATTATCTTAAAACGGGTAACTATCCGTTAGGTCAAGATTTTAATGCCCGACAAGCCCCCAGACAACCGCAAGCATTACTCAAGTTAGTTCAAGATAATTTTGAGCAGACTATCATGCCAACGCTCGTGGGTGTAGGAGATACAGTAACTAGTAAAGCAGTAGCAAATGGCAGTCAACTGGAATTTAAACGGGGAGGGAGCGATCGCGGATTTTTAGAATTGATTCAAGCACTAGGTAAAGAATTTGATACTGAGAATCTCACTGTCTACGTCGATAGTAGTGGTGGTGAAGTCAAAAATCGTAAAGCTCTCAAGTTAGATCACACCAATCCTCAGATAGTTCAAGTTAGCGAAGGTCCAGGCGATTATCGAGATACTGAAGATCCTTTAACTTTGAATGTTGTTTTTCCTGGGGGACATCAACAATATGTAGACTTGTTTTGCCACGTAGCTAAACAAAGAAAGTTTAATAGAAATGATGAAGTATGAGGAATCAAATATGTAGGGGCGCAAGGCTTGCGCCCTGGAAGAAGTAATGAGTAACACCTAGAGCCTAATCAGTAATCAGTAATCAGTAACATTTTTCTTGGCTTGTAATTGCAAACGAATGTTAGCGTGGACTTCTTTGGTGATGGGATAAAAATAAGTCAAAATCAGACCAAGAACTAAGAATACTGTCGGTAAGGGTGCGATCGCAATTCTGATCGCTAATAAAGCACTCTCTGGTTGAATGGGAATTGGTTCTCCAGGAATCTGTTGTGCGAAGCCAGAAAATTCTAAGGCTTGACCAACTAAAAATAAGGCTAAAGCCAACCCAAATTTTTGCAATAGCACCATAAAGCTATAAAAAATGCCTTCTCTTCTCTCCCCTGTATTCAGTTCATCTGAATCAACTACATCGGGAATCATCGACCAAGGAATTAAATAGGCAACGGATACACCAACACCAGCCATAATGGCAGCGGTATAGAGTAGAGTAATTTGACCTGGTTTAATCAAAAACAGTGCTGCCTGAGCAATAATCCAAATGATCATGCCCAGATAGTAAACGGCTTTTTTGCCCAGTTTTTCGCTGACAAATTGCCAGAAAAACAACATTACCAAAGCTGTTCCTTGAACTGCGATCGCCACGATCGGGAAGTCAGCCTCAGTCATGCCCATCCAACTTACTACAAAGTAAATCAAAATTGAAGCTGTTAATTGAACTGCCAACCAAGAACACAAGTAAATACCAATTACATAGAGAAACGCTTTGTTAGCAAAAGCTATTTTTAACTGTTCCTTTATAGGCGTTGTTGGAACGCTATTAGTCTGATTTCTGGTGGCAATTGCTTCAGAACTGCTGAGATGAGATTCGGTTTTAGCAAAGATTAGAGTTAAAGCAAAGGCGATAAATTCTAATCCCAATAAAATACCTGAGATGCCGTATAAACTACTGTTTAATCTGCCATTGGTTAATTGAGCAATGCCAAAAACAAACCCAATCGCACCGATCACAGCCAAAACAAAACCCAAAACTTTTTTACCCTGTTGGTTTAAAATTGGCAATGCACCTCGTTCTTGGATACGAAACGTACACCAAAATATAGCTACAACGGAGAGCAAGGTAGTGACTACACCCAAAACTAAATATTGCTGTTGGGGATTGTCGGGGTAAGCTTGAAAAATAAAGGTTGCCAGAATTAGAGATAAGATACTACCGCCAATGGAGAAGGCAAAGCGGAAACTATTAAGATTAGTCCGTTCGTTGTAGTCTAGAGTCAAATCTGGGGTTAAGGCTGTGTAGGGTAAATTAACTACCGTGTAAGCGATATTAAATAGAATGCCAATTATTACGTAATAAACAAACAGACACCAATTATTAACGGTGGTATTGTTACTGAATTGCGGTACTATCCACTGGAGAAAAAAGAAAATTCCAAAGGGAATCGCACCAAATAACATCCAGGGCATACGCCTACCCCAACGAGTACGAGTGCGATCGCTTAAAATTCCTGTAATTGGATCGTTAATCGCATCGCTGATTTTTCCAATCGCCAAAATACTCCCCGATAATCCCGCAGGTAAGCCAGCCACATTGGTGAAGAAATATAACAAGAAAAATACTAAAATATTAGCCGTTATTGCTGGTCCCATATCTCCAGAACCATAGGCAAGCTTGGTAGTAAAGTGAAGCTTTTCTTGTTTTATTAACTTCTCGCTAGTATCCAATTTTTTAAGTTCCTAATTTTTTTATGACAGATTTATATGTAACTTGGTCAGATTATCATCATAAAATTGAAACCCTGGCTGTCAAGATCTATCAATCTAATTGGCAGTTTGATCACATTGTCTGTTTGGCAAAAGGAGGGTTAAGAGTCGGTGATATTTTGTGTCGCCTCTACCGCAAGCCTCTAGCTATTTTGTCTACTGCTTCTTATGGTGGTAAAGATAATCGTGAGCAAGGTAAAATTAAGTTTTCCGAACATCTTTCTACTATTTATCCTTTAGGCGATAAGTCTGTCCTAAAGGATATGTTATGCCCTTGTGGTACACCTTCGGATAACGGCATACCTTCGCTACGCATCCTACTCGTAGATGATTTAGTAGATTCTGGGATAAGTTTGGCTGAATCTGTCAACTGGCTGCAAACTAAATATCATGAAAATATTAAAGAAATTCGCACTGCTGTAATTTGGTATAAAAGTACTTCATTAAAAATACCTGATTATTTTGTTGACTATCTGCCTGATAATCCTTGGATACACCAACCGTTTGAAATTTACGAACAAACCAGTATTTCTCAACTTGCTACTCAGTTTCATAAAGATTCGATGAAGTAAATCGGTTTAATTACAGAAAAGATCATCAAAACTTTAAAAAAGACTGGTTGAAACAGTTGCAAAAAAGAGTATATTTACGGAAGACATATACCAATAATCCACATTAACCTGTATCTTAGTTGAAAAAACACGAAAAAAAATAGGAGAGTTGTCAGCCAAACAACACCCCTAAATACCAACCATATAGAACCGTTAAGCAATATTTTGGTCGAGTCGTAAATCATTAAGAGCAATAGTTGCCTTCTATTTACTCTGTGTTGATTAAACACTCGTAATATTGTAACCAGAGAAAAGCCAAACATCATACTGATTTTACAAACCAAAAAAATAATAGTTACTTAGACTGCTTTTGCGGAGTTGCTTTAAGCTATTATTAATTTTTGTTAAGTCTATTTTAATAGATTAAAAACTGAGCGACAAATAGCCATAAAAACAAAAATATAGAGGCAGAGTCAGCCAAACAATGCCCCTAAGAATATTTTTATAGAACTGTTAAGCAATATCTTGATTGAGTCGCAAATTGAGATTTAGCTAGCTCAGTTTTTTGAGTCAACTACATTTCTCTATCTGTTCACATTATATCCTTAACGAAAACTTTATATTTTATTTTGCCGACTAGGTTTACATTTTTTTACAAAAAAATGTTCGGAACAGATTGAGTTGTATGGGCTGGGGTCTTATTTCATTCCAGGGTAAATTATTTTTCCCTAGTGCCTTCAACGCTGTTACTGAGATCTTGAACTACCGCGTAATTTAACTGTAGCATAAACTGTAATCGTCTAATGCATAGCGTTCGTTTGGTGAATTGGTATTACAACTTGTTGGGATAGACTTCCTAAGCTTGTGTCAAGATGTTGAAAATAGCAGATTTATGGAGTTTTTGTGGTGACATTTTCTCGTCAAAACCTAGTTTATCCCCATACTCAACAGTTAGAACAAAAAGATAACTATCATGGAGTTGAAATAGCAGATCCCTATCGCTGGTTAGAAAATCCCGATTCCGAAGCAACTCAAGCTTGGGTAAAAGCTCAAAACGAAGTTACTGAGGGTTATTTAACAAGTATTTCTGCCAAAAAGCAGATTGAGCAACGTTTAACTCAACTTTGGAATTATGAAAAATACGGCAGTCCTTTTCAACGCGGAGAACGTTATTTTTATTTTAAAAATGATGGGTTACAAAATCAGAGTGTTTTATATACTTTAAATTCTCTGGAGGATCAAGCGCGAGTCTTATTAGATCCAAATTTACTGTCGACAGATGGCACAATAGCCTTATCGGGATTATCAATTAGTGATGATGGCAAATGGATGGCTTATGGTTTATCTACAGCTGGATCTGATTGGGTAGAATATGTGCGACTCGTTTAGTACAAAAGTATTAACAATACGTGGTACTAGCTTGGTTTA
>CAYMWC010000172.1:0-12544 GCA_964393695.1 uncultured Pleurocapsa sp. | reverse complement strand
GGCCCGATGGTACTCGTGCTTGGATTGAAAAAATCTGTTCTGTATTTAATATTGAGCCTCAAGGACTAGAAGAAAGAGAAGCTAAGATTTGGGAAAGTTTAGAAGACTATATTAAGCTAATTCGTGGTAAGTCTGTCTTCTTTATGGGGGATAATCTGTTAGAAGTTTCTTTAGCACGTTTCTTGATTCGTTGCGGGATGACCTGTCAAGAAATTGGTATTCCCTACATGGATAAACGCTATCAAAAAGCAGAACTAGATCTATTAGAAAAAACCTGCAAGGAAATGGGTGTACCCATTCCCACCATCGTCGAAAAACCCGACAATTACAATCAAATTCAACGCATCTACGCACAAAAACCCGATCTGGTAATAACCGGTATGGCACACGCTAATCCTTTAGAAGCCAGAGGTATTAATACCAAGTGGTCTGTGGAATTTACCTTTGCCCAAATTCACGGCTTTACTAATGCGCGGGATATTTTAGAATTGGCTACTCGTCCGATGCGGAGAAATAATAATTTGAAAGAGTTGGGATGGGAGAAGTTAGTTAAAGAAGAAGCAAAAGTTTAGAACACAATCCAAATATCTTATCCTCGGGGTTTAGCATTGCTAGACCCTTTTAACTAGCTGAATTGTTTTCCGCTGATTTTTTTATAAACGTCAGTTCGACAGAAAATTTTAGTGTAATAAATTTAGCTAAGAGGAGCTAAAAATTACTGTTGGTGAGAACGAAAAATCTACCTTTTCCCCTTCCCCTTTCCCCTTTTCCCTACCCTGACCATTTAATGAAAGAGCCTCATCGAACTCACGTTTATAAATTTCGGTAAGGGCGTTTCGCGAAACGCCCCTACAATTAATCTGTTTTAACTAAAAACTGAAACGATATTAGAGGTGCTAGGAAGAGATTGGTACAGTGAGCCAAGGATGAAAAATTTACTACAAGGATGAAAAATTTACTATTTTTCTACTTGCTTTAGTTCTTCTCGCAAAACTCGCCGTAATATATCTTTTAACGGTTCACGTTTTTGTTGGATATGTTGTCGCAGTGCCTCGTTAATTAATGTTTGGTAATTGCCACCTCCTCTTTCGTGAACTTCCGCCCGAAACCATGCCAAAACATCATCATCTAGGCGAATTGTAATACGGCTTTTTCCTGGTGGAATTGGTTCAACAGCACCCCTTTTTCCTTGACTAAAATCATATTCAGAGTTCATCTTTTATCCTTTCTCATATTTTAATCGCTCGTTTTTACTGGCTTTACGGGTAGAAATTAGAATAATTTCATCTTTTTATTTAGCAATACTTTCCTTCTTAAATGTTAATTTTAATCCTGGTAAGTCAGCCTCATAAAGCCTAGTTTTAATTTCTTGCTTTGCAGCTTCAAAAGTCGGATACTGTTCATTCATACCAAAAGGAATCCAGGCACTATATTTTATATGTTCTAGCTTGATGTTTACCTTGGCAGGAACTATATATTTTCTAGCAGACACATAACATTTTTTAATAAAGCCTTCTCCATTTCTTAATTTATTAGAAGGTTTAGCGAAATCTTGTAAATATTCTTCTACTAATAGCCATGCTGTTTTTTTAACTATAGTTAATAAATAGACAGTATCAAATCTACTGGAAGAATCTTCTGTTAGTTGATCATTAATCATCCCCAATGCTAAAACAGCACAACGAGTTTGTACTTTATTATTAAATTCAAACAATCTAGGTTTTCTTAAATCTGCTACAAGGGATTGGGTACATAATCCCATCTTATCTAAATCAGAAGGTTTTAAAGTTCCATTTCGATAGTAAAATATTTTTCTATCTTGAATATATTTTTGAGGATCTATACCTCTACTAATTAGTAATTCATTAATAGCAAAGTCTGAGTTGGCATTATAAGAACGACTACCTACTCCTCTTTTTCCTAATTTATAATCATGACTAATTGTTTCTAATTTTTGTTTTGCATATTGTGTATCAATCAATTCATTAAAAAATAATGGAATTAAATCTGATGTATAGGGTTTTAATCTCTCTAGTTGAATTGTATTTCTTTGTTGTGCTGAATTATTATACTGAATTTGAATCAGAGATTCTGAAGTTAATGCTCTAATTGATTCCTGAACAATTTTTGTTTGATTATATGTTCTTGATATTTCTATATTTTTGTCACTTGTCCAAAAGCTTAAATAACTAACTTCGATAATATAACCATTTACACTTAAACGACACATACAAGGATATCCTCTGGGAAAAGCTTCCCACTTATTGGCATAAGTTTTGCGAGTACTAAAAGCATTGGTAATTATTGCTGTATATTCATCAGAAGATTGTGGATTGAACAAATCTTTAACAATAATTGAGTCGAGGCAAATGTGAATAATTGGCATATCTAACAATTGTTCTTGTATCCGCCAACTTATACCAATTTTATCTTTAACTTCTCTTCTTGGCGGTTCAACTCCTAAAATAAAAGAAAACTCTGATATTGTAGTTATTGTTTCCCTTAATCAAGTTTCTGTAGGACGAACTTTTTTACTTTTAACAGGGCTGTTATTAAGATATGGACTATATTTAGCTATTTGCTGTTTTTCTCTTAGATCTAGTTGAGATAAACTAATATTTTCATAATGAATATCAAAATATTTATGTTTTAGCTGTTTCAATTGATAAATACGATGATGAGATTTGCCTTGCCAACGTTTACGTATATTTTTGGCTTTTCCTACATACCAAACTATCTTGTTTTCATCAACAACATAATATATACCAGAATATTCTGGTAATAACTCTTTAGTTTCAAGACTAACTTTTGGAAGATATAAAATTTTTGAATCGGCAAGCAATATATTTATCTCCAATAGAAACTCATTAATCTTAGTTTTTCATATTTGAGTCATTAAGATAAGAGAATATATTAAACTGTTTATCCATAATAATTTTGTGAATATTATCCAGCTTTTTTTCGACAATTTTACCAGAAATAGATTTCATAAAGTTAGTTCAATCAATTGCTTTTCTGGTTCTATTTCTTCTATTTCAGTAGCAATTTCTAACCACCCTTGAACAGCATCCTCAAGCATCTCTAAGCCCTGGATATCAAGATTGAATACGGCGATCGCTTATCGCAAGCCCGCACTCTTCATCATTTAGGCTATATGGCACAAGAATTAAGGCAATTTCAGCAAGCCAGAGAATACTATCAACAAGCCCTGGATATCAAGATTGAATACGGCGATCGCTTTTCTCAAGCTAGCACTTAATAATAATTAAATTAAATCAACAGAATCAACAGAAATATATCTCGCTATAATCTAAGTATAGAGAGTTTTTGCAAGGTATAAACTAAGGTATAAACTATGGGTAAATTTGCCATTGCAATCATTAATGGAACTCAAGCGCGTTTTTTTACTTTAGATTCAGCAGCAACCTCAGAGTATGAACCAAGTCCTAATTTAATTGAACATGAAGGTTTATCTGATTCTACCAAAGAACTTCGCGGTCAAGAACTTTGGGCAAGTACAAAAACTGGGCGCAACAGGAGTCCAAACAGTCAAACTCACAGCTACGATGACCATCGCCAAAACCATGAACTCGAATTTGAAAAAAGATTTGCTCATAAAATTAGCAGCGTAATGCTCGATCTGATTCAGACAAATCAATCCAGACATTTGATTTTAGTGGCAGAACCGCAGATTATGGGACTGATGCGAGAAGCGATGACGGATAATTTATTTAAAAATCTCAACATTCACCAAGTAGCCAAAGATCTATGCCACTTGAAGATCAAGGAAATTCACGATTATTTGGCAAAAAAAGCATTATTACCCCCTTATCAAAGAGTTAATCCTCTATAAACCTGAAGATTTAACTCGCTATTAAAATGAATGTAGATACTTTATTGCAACTATATGCTTCAGGCGATCGCGACTTTAGTAATGCGGAATTAAATCAAGCCAATTTAGCAGGAGCAAAACTTAGTGGCATTAATTTAATTCGTGCTAATTTAGCCCACGCCATCCTCAAAAACGCCAATCTTAGTGGTGCATTTTTGGTTTTAGCCGATCTGCGTGAAGCAGATTTAAATGGAGCAATAGCGATCGCTGTTAATTTTAGTGGTGCTAATCTCCAAGGGGCAAATTTAGCTCATAGTAAACTAACTGAGGCTATTTTAACTGGTACTTGGTTACAAAGAGTTAATTTAACCAATGCTAATCTCCAAGGGGCGATCCTGGCAGGAGCAAATCTCATAGAAGCCAACTTGCAACAAGCCGACTTACGGGGAGCAAATCTTTACGGTGCAGATTTAAGAAAAGCAGATTTGACAGGTGCTATAATCACCGACGCTAATCTTCGCGGGGCAAATATAGAAGACGCAATTATACCCAATAAGGTTATTACTGTTTAGACGACAGAATGAATATGATTCAGGAGAAAAGCAATGGTAGATGTCAGCAAGCTACTAGAAGAATATGCTAGAGGATTCAGAAATTTTGCTAGTGTGAATCTTGGTGGTGTCTGTCTATATCGCGCCAATTTGCAAGGAATTAATTTGCACTCTGCCAATCTAATTGGTGCTAATCTAAGTGGCTCAGACTTATCTGGTGCGAACTTGAGTAATGCTAACTTAATCGGGGCAAATCTCAGTGGAGCTAATCTAGTTACTGCTAATCTAGAAAATGCCGATTTAATTGGCGCGAACTTGGGCGGTGCAAAGCTAGCAAATGCTAACCTCCAAGCAATTACCCTGAATGGTGGAAATATGAGCGGTGCTAACCTCAGTGGTGCTAACCTTACTTACGCATCTTTAAAAGGAGCTAACTTTAGTGGTGCATTTTTAAATGCAATTCTTATAGAAGCTAATTTGCGCAATGCTAATCTCAACAGTGCTAGCTTAGTAAAAGCAGATTTAAGTCGAGCAAACCTACAAGGAGCAAATCTAGTCGGCGCAAATCTTTCTCAAGCTAATCTCTATCAAGCAATTTTAGTAGAAGCAAACTTGAGCAGTGCTAATTTGACGGGAGCGAATTTGAAACTAGCTAATTTGCACAAGGCTAATATAAGTAACGAAAGCTTATCAGAAATAGAGTTAGAAAATACATTTCCCAAAGGCTATTAGTAGAACCAAAGCACATAATACTTCAGTACTTCCTTACTCCTCAAAACAATCTTGTTGCACTACTACTCCTGACTCCTCATCTCAAAACTCCAGTTTGCTATTTAGACAAGGTATAGTTAATTGCAAGGCTGCGATTTGTGCTTCTGCTTTATTGAGAGATTCATACCATTCTCGTTCTGGATCGCTATCGGCAACAATACCAGCCCCCACTTGTCCATATACTTGAGCTACTTTGGTATCAGCAGCTTTGACGTATAGCAGAGTCCGAATCAAAATATTTAAATCTAAATTACCTCTGAGGTCGAGATAGCCACAAGAACCATAAAAAAGACTACGGCGTATTGGTTCTAATTCTTCAATAATTTCCAGACAGCGAACTTTCGGACAGCCTGTAATTGTGCCTCCAGGAAATAGTCCAGCAATTAAATCGACTGGATCGCGATCGCCTTGTAAGATGCCTTTGACGTTACTAACTAAGTGCATAACATGACTATAACGCTCAATCACTAATAGCTCGTCTACTTCTACTGAACCCCATTGGCAGACTTTACCAAGATCATTGCGTTCTAGGTCTACCAACATAATGTGTTCTGCTCTTTCTTTGGTATTAGCTAACAATTCTGCTGCTAAGGCACGATCGCTAGCTGGATCTTGACCTCTTCTTCTTGTACCTGCAATGGGTCTAGTTTGTGCCTGCTTGCCCTGTAGCTGTACCAATCTTTCAGGGGAACAACTAATTACATCTCCCCAGGGCGATCGCCAATAACTGGCAAAGGGAGAAGGGTTGATTTGCTGTAGTTGATGATAGATTAACCAGCTATCAACTGTAGTTTCTGTCTGAAAGCGAAGAGATAAATTAGTTTGAAAAATGTCTCCTGCTTGAATATATTTTTTAGCTTGTTTAACAGCGTTTTGATATTTTTCTTGATCGGTGAGAAAGGAAATTGTTAGAGAAGTCAGTAAAGTATTAGTATTTGTAGAGTTATCACAGATTGGAATAGCAAGTTTAGTTTCTAACTCATCTAGTTGCTCAATTGCAGTTGCAGCTAACCACAGGGTTTGTTTTAAGTGATCGAGAACGGCAAAACAGTCTGGTTCATACCAATAGGCAACGGGAAAAGGTAAATTATCCTGATTGAGAGTCGGTAAACGTTCAATTTCCCAAGCTAAATCATACCCTAGCCAACCTAACCAGCCACCAATAAAAGGTAAATGGGCAACTTGAGGAGTTTCTCTAACAGTCGCCTGTTGCCACAAAGAGCGCAAGAAGGGTAAAATTTCACCTTGAGCAGGAGTCCATAGTTGAGGTTTACCTTGAACCAGACGGGGAGAACCAGCACAAATAGAATAACGAGATAAGTGTGGATGTTCTGGATCAGCTTGCGCAGGACTTTCTAAAAGAGTCGCAATAGCATCTTCGGCAAACAAAGCAGCAAATATCTCTGAACCAGTACGGTTTTGCAGACATAGCGATCGCCAATACCATGATTTGAGAGTCTGTCTTCTCCCCTCTAAGGAATTAAGTATCTGATTAACCATCCCTAAGAAACTCCCCCAACAAACACACGGGCAAACCAAAAGGGAATTAAAATACCTAAAGCGATCCAATCACGCCAGCGCAATCTTAGCTGATGCCATTGAACTCGATGTTCATTCGGGCTAGTAAAACCACGCACATCCATTGCCGTAGCAATTTGTTCAGCCCGTAATAGTAAATTTTCTAATAATTTTTCCGAGACAATTAACCACAGTTGCGCACTACGACGTAGACCTAATTTCTTCCAATCTATTGCCCTCGTACGTATCGAACGAACCAGATTTTGTACTTCTTCGAGAACCAGAGGAATAAAACGCAAAGACAGGGTTAAAGTCAATGTAATTTCTGAAATAGGCAAGTTTAAACGACGCAATGGACTCATTAAATCATCCAAGCCTTCGGTAATTTCTTCAGGCGCAGTAGTCAAAAGATATAAGTTAGTACTGTAAATAAGAGTAAAAATTAAAGTTGAAATTCTGACTGCGACATCTAAAGAACGACGGGTAACTACTAACCGAGGTATAAAAGCAAACTGAGGCTGATCGATATAGACATAGCGATAATCAGTCGGTTGCGGTAATTGAGATGGACACTGGGCAGAAGGATCGGTATCTGGATTTTCTACTGTAGTATTAACGATAGTCATATCAGCACAAAATTCAGGCATTCGCGGGTAATGTTTGACTCCCAGACTATCGGGGGCAACACTACTAAACAAGAACATAAATACACATAGCAGCAGTAACCAGCCCATTTGCTGTCGCCAGACTCGAACGGGAATTCTCGCCAAGATGGTCAACAAAATTAATGATGCTGCCAAACCAATGCGCCAGAAAGGATTACTCAATAAAGGAGCAATCAAAAAAGTCATCAGCCAGACTAATTTTACTCGTGGATCAATTCGATGTAGCCAAGTTTCAGGCTGTTCGAGATATGAGCCAATAGGAAGCGATCGCAATAAATCCATGTTACTCGTTAACCTCAGTTCGGGTTAAGACAGTTTTTAGCAATTATTGAAGATTTCTTTGGCGACGAATTTCTCTGGTAGCAGCTTCGTGTTCGCTTAAAGTCTCACTGAAGACATGAGTACCATCATAACGAGCCACAAAAAATAGATAATCTGTAGTTTCTGGGTTTAAAGTTGCTTCAAGGCTGGCAATGCCAGGTGAGGCAATGGGAGTAGGAGTCAAGCCAACGTTCATATAAGTATTATAGGGCGACGGTGTTTCTACTTGAGCATAGGTTAGGGGTTGATCGGCAGTTTGTCTGATCCCTAAGCCATATTCGACGGTGGGATCGGATTCTAATTTCATCCCTTGATTAAGTCTGGCAGTAAATACTCCCGCAATGATGCCTCTTTCTTTGCCTACTACCGCTTCTTTCTCAACAATGCTACTAAGAGTTACCCAATCCAAAAGACTCATTTTAGGTTGGCTTGCTTGGTAGACGGGGAGTGCAGTTTTTTCAAAATGAGCCAACATAGTATCTATTATTGCTTGAGGGCTATTAGTGCGATCGCTCGATATTTTATAGGTATCGGGATATAAAAATCCTTCTAAAATTGGTAAGTCTGGAGGTAGCCAAGGATATTGATCATAGGGGATTTCTTGCACTGCCTGAGCAAATTCTTCGGCACTAAAGTAACCAAGGGATTCAAAATATTTACCCATTTGTTTAGTTGACCAACCTTCAGGAATAGTAAAGTTGGTTTGCATTATTTCTCCTTCCCAAATTTTAGTAGCGATCTCTGGTAAAGATTCTTGAGGAGATAGTAAATAAGTACCAGCTTTAAAACCACCAGCCGAGTCAGATGCCTGTTTGAACTTTGTCCACAATTTCCAGCCATTAGTTGATTTAATCAATCCTGCCTTAGCTAGTTCAGCACCTAATTGATTACCAGCAACACCAGGTTTGACAGTAAACTGAACTTGTTTACTTTTGTCTATTTGCTCTTCTTTTGCTTCTACAGGAGCAGTTGCACCCTTCCAACCTGCCCAACCCAATAGTAGCAATGCGGATATGCTTAAGGGAATGACCAGAAGAGCTAGCTTGATACGAAATTGATTACGGAGATTTTGACTATATTTTGATTTTGGTTGATCTTGGGTAGTCATTTTGTCTAGATATATAGCTACATAGTTCAGATAAAAATATCAATAATAAGCTGTATTTTGAGAGATTGAATTCGATTTTACCTTGGTTTTTTGGAAATTGTTTGTCTTTCTAGCCCACAATCCTGGCTATCTTTATATTATGTATTCAATAACCATAAAAGTGAAAAGCCTTAAAATTAAAAGCTTTTGACTTTTGACTTTCCCGTAACGGTACTAGTCCTCTGACAGTAATTCTTCCAAAATTGGCATTAAATTCTCTTGATCGGGAGAAACTAATTCCAGGCGGTTTTCGGCATCGTAGCGAGCAAAAAACAATAATGGAGTTAAGGGGGTATAGATTCCGTATTTTTGGTCAGCATGATAAAAATAAGCTAAAGACTGCAATTCTTCTTCTATTTCATCATTTTCATCATCAGCATCGAGGGTCAAAATCTGATCTTCTTCGATGGGAGGTAGTTCTCCTGTAGCAGTCAACGTATAGGCAGTATGATACAAATATAAATCCTGTTCTGCCAAAACTGCTTTAGCGTTATCAAAAATCTCAGCGATCGCCTCATCATCATCAAGCATAGCTGCTTCTAATTCTTCATCGTCGTCATTACTAATGCTCATGATTACCACGGGGATATCGACTGGCACTAATAACAAATAAGTCATGTTATCAATTTCCAAGGATTGTTCAATATAACAAGGCAGCGATCGCCCATTTTCATCAACAATCGTTAAAGTCTCCTCTTCGTATTGTTCGTCTCGATCAAACTGAGATGATGACATAATTTTGAATCTAAAAATACTTTTGACTAAATTAATAATTTTGAAATATGCTTTAGGCTTTTAATTTGTAATGTAAATTGGAGTTTTATTGTAAATCTCAGAATACCATTTTAAGGGATGAAGTATGAAGGATGAGGTATAAAGTAGGAAGTAGGAAGTAGGAAGTAGGAAGTAGGAAGTAGGAAGTAGGAAGTAGCGATTAATCCCCAATCAACAATCAACACTTAACCATGATCAGTAATCAGTAATCAGTAATTAATCATCCCTCGTCCCTCATCCCTTACTTAGTCTTTCTTCGGTTTATAAGTCGAAGCTATTTCCAATTCTTTCAATTGTTTAGTATCTACCGCAGCAGGGGCATTTGTCAGTAAACAACTAGCTTGCTGGGTTTTGGGGAAAGCAATGACATCGCGAATTGATTCTTCTCCTGCCAGTAACATGACTAGGCGATCTAAACCATAAGCAATCCCTCCATGAGGTGGTGTGCCATATTCAAAAGCTTCGAGGAGAAAACCGAATTTATCTTGGGCTTCTTCGGTAGACATACCGATCGCTTTAAATACTTGTTCCTGTATTTCTTTTTGATGAATCCGTAAGCTACCTCCCCCAACTTCGATACCGTTATACACTAAGTCATAGGCTTGCGCTCTCGCTGTGGTTAGATCGGCAATGTCTTCGGGATAGGGAGCAGTAAAGGGGTGATGGAGTGCTTCGTAGCGTTTTTCGTCGGCATTCCACTCAAACATAGGAAATTCTGTTACCCAAAGCAGGTTTATTTGCTCGTTATCTATTAATTTAAGTTCTTGAGCAATAAATAAACGCAAGCGATCTAAAGATTTATTGACTGTTACGGTATCTCCTGCCCCAAACAACAGTAAATGACCAGGTTTTGCGCCAGTAAGGCTTAATAGTTCTTGTTTTTGTGCTTCACTGAGATTATCTTTAATTGCGCCAATAGTATCAATTTCGTTATTGTCGCGCACCCGAATGTAGGCAATTCCCTTTGCTCCAGCGTTAACTGCTTCATTAAAGATATCGCCTTTGGGCTTGATCCGAACATTGGAGATTTGATCATTACCGTTAGGGATGGGTAAAACTTTCACACTACCACCGCTGGCGATCGCATCTGAGAAGACTTTAAACCCAGAATCTTTGACAATATCGCCGACATCTACTAATTCCAACTCAAAGCGGGTATCTGGTCGATCGGTACCGTAACGTGCCATCGACTCAGCATAGGTAATACGAGGGAAAGAACGGGGAATATCAATGTTTTTAACGGTTTTAAAGATATGACAAACTAAAGCTTCATTGAGTTCAATAATCTCGTCTTGGGACATGAAACTCATTTCCATATCTAACTGGGTAAATTCTGGCTGTCGATCTGCCCTTAAATCTTCATCACGAAAACAACGAGCAATTTGATAATAGCGATCGCATCCCGACACCATGAGTAACTGTTTAAATAGCTGAGGAGATTGCGGTAAAGCGTACCATTCACCCAGGTTAACACGGGAAGGGACAAGATAATCCCGCGCTCCTTCAGGGGTAGAGCGAGTTAAGATCGGGGTTTCAATCTCCATAAAGTTCTCTTCGTCTTCTAAGAAACGACGCATTGCCTTAACTACCTGATGACGTAGTTGGAGATTTTTTGCCATGCGATCGCGTCTAAGATCAAGATAACGATGTTTAAGCCGTAGTTTTTCGCCGACATTTTCTATATCGGCAGTTGATACTTGAAATGGTAGTTGTTTAGTGACTGCGTTGAGTATTTCAATCGATTCAGCATAAATCTCTACCTGTCCTGTAGGTAGCCTATCGTTGAGAGATTCAGGTGGACGCTGACTAACCTTGCCTATTGCTTTAACTACATATTCACTACGGAGAGATTCCGCATCAGCATAAGACTGTGGTGTACGTTGAGGATCACTGACAATTTGGACTGTGCCTGTGCGATCGCGCAAGTCAATAAAGATTACCCCTCCGTGATCGCGACGACGATCAACCCAGCCATAAATAGTAACGGTTTGGTCTATATGTTCGGTTCGCAATTTGCCACAGTAGTTAGTTCTCATGCCTGGTCGCTACGTAATAATATTTAAAATACAGCGTCTTCAAGAGTAACAAAATCTGCACCCTTCTTGTCTATTATTTATCAGCAATATCTAGAGACATTTTAAATTTAGCTATCTAAAATGGATTAAGTTTTACCCAAAAATATACATACCCTGTCTAAATAGAGAAGTTGTTTATTTTTCGAGCAAGAGAAAAAACAGATTTAATTGTAGTGAATCCTATTAACAAACTCAAAAAGTTAGTCCTGTTATCAGTTGTTACTGCATCCCTCTGTGTGGGGTTTAAACCGATACGTAATTCTGTCACCAATACTCCCGAAGCCTTACTAGTATTAGGAGGACACGAAGAACGAGAACGTTTTGCTGCCGAATTAGCTCAAGAATATCCACAGTTGCCGATTTGGATTTCTTCTGGTAGTCCCCAAGAATATGCCCAGAAAATCTTTGCTAAAGCAGGAATAGATCGCGATCGCTTACATTTTGATTATCGTGCTAGCGATACTGTAACTAACTTTACTACTTTGGTAGACGAACTCAAAGCCCAGGGAATAGACAGTGTGTATCTGATTACCTCGGAAAATCATATGCAACGAGCAAAGATCGTCGGTGAGATTGTTTTAGGTAGTCGAGGAATAACTTTTAAACCCATTGCTGTTCCTTCTGATAATCCGCCTGAACCAATCGAAAAATGCTGGCGTGATGGTGCTAGGTCAGTTTTATGGCTGCTTACAGGACACACAGGCGCAATTCTAGTTCAATCTGGTGGAAGAAATTTTAACAACAGCTTGAACCTTTAAGGCAAGCTAGATTTTTGCTGTTGCATAGCTATGGGATGAATTAAAATAATTAGGTTTAATAATTCCCTCAGTCCCCTAGTCCCCTAGTCCCCTAGTCCCCTAGTCCCCTAGTCCCCTAGTCCCCTAGTCCCC
>CAYMWC010000171.1:0-12555 GCA_964393695.1 uncultured Pleurocapsa sp. | reverse complement strand
GCTCGCTTATATCCGTGGGCTGAAGCCACACGGCTTTACGCTCCACTCTCGTAAAGCATTTTTGATGGCAGTAACTAAAATTTCACCAGTGACACTGCCTTTAACAAGATAGTCTTTAAAACCGCTTTTCATTGCCTCAACGGCGATCGTCTCATTGCCTTCCCCCGTCAACATAATCATTGGCGGAATTTTGCTTGCCTTGACTTTTTTTAATTCTTCAATAAACTCTAAACCATCAATATCGGGCAATAAATAATCAAGCAAGATCAAATCTACCTGGATGGTTGCTAAATATTCTAAAGCTTCTTCTCCCGATTCAGCCTCGACAATTTGATAGTTAGATACAGCTTCTCGACTCAAATAGCAACAGTACATTTCGCGGTCTTCACCACAGTCATCGATAATTAAAATGGTGTATTGGTGAGTAGTCATTACTATTGGAGGTTGATGATTGGCGACTGGGGATTGGGAATTATTAAAGTAGCAATTAACAATTACTTCTTACCTATTCAATGTTTAATGTTCAATGTTTAATGTTCAATGTTTAAATTAAACTTAATCGCAATTTGACTTAATATTTCTTGTTGTTTTAAAGTAATTTCACCGTTTGAGGTGGCGATATCGTAACATCTGCTTAATGTTAGAGGGGCGAAATCAGGAGATAGCTTGTTTAAGAGAGTTTCTAAAGATTGAGGTTGTTCTAGGTTAAGCGAAATAGCTTTAATTGAAGAGGGAGAAATTTCTTGAATAGTAGGCAAAATATCTGCCCAATCTTCTTCAGGATAGGTAACTTTAACCATTTCTGTCAAAATAAGATCCATAGTTTGACATTGTTCTATAGCAACTTGCCAATCTGCATTGGTTTTTTGCTTAGAAATAGTTGTCAGCTGAGACTTATTTTCATAAAAACGACAGGCGGTTTGTCCTAATACATATAATAAAGCTGCATTAGTAGAAGCCCCAACCACAGCCCCAATACCAGGAATAATTTCGACAATATTTAAGCCTGTTTTCAGGACATCTGCGCCCAAAGATAAGCCAAAAATGGCTAAAACCTCACCTCTTCTAGCTGGTTGATGTAAATCCAAACCATAAGCTGCTGCAATTTCATAAACCATTTCAGTTTGTAATTTGGTAGTAGCAATTAATTCCACTCCTAAAAACAAAGCTGCGATCGGTGGGATAATATTAGTTAGTAATCCTAAACGCCCACCCTCCCAGGTTTTTTGAACAATTAAGCGATGAGCAATCTGGCTGGAGGTTTCCTGGGGATATTGCGCTTGTAGCTGGTTGACATTAGCCTGAATTTGTTCGGTATTTACGTGACCTAAGAAAGTCATTAAATGGTCTAAGCCAATAACTTTGTCTATAGAAGTTAGAACTGGATTAGCTGCAAGCCAAGCAAGAGTTTCCCCTGTAGATGTTGTGGTCTTTTCTAAAAACTTCTGAATTTCTGTATTTATAGTTGCAGTTAAATTATTAATTTGATTAGCTGTCGATGATAAAAAAAAGTTATCCATAAATTGTATCTGAGTTATGTTAACCAAGTTCTCTAAAAGTTTTATAAAATTAATACCAAAATTCCTGACTTTTTCTCGTAATAAACTTTACTTTGAGCAGTCAGGAATTACTTCACGAAGTTAGAGTCAGTCCCACCTTGCAAAGGGGGGTTTCTCTGACAGGGTCAGTTGCGGTAACTGTTAATTTAACCTTGACTATTTAGTTAGTTTATCAAGAAAACTTTCCGCCTGTTCCGCAACTGTGGTTTCATCTTTAGCATCTCTGGGGGAGATCATTTTATCTTTATCTGCATCTCCTTGTACTTCATTCAAACCTTTTTGGGCTTCTCTAGTTACTTCGTGGATATTTTGGGGATTAGAATAACCAACATCATCTGTTTTTCTTTGAATTTCATTTAAATTAGCTTCCCCATCTCTGAGATTGCTAGTCGCTGCTTGTGCAGGAAATGTGTTAGAGATAAACAGTAGACCACATACTATGACTGTTAATACTAAACGAATGGACGATTTTAACCAGTTGTTTAATTTATTGGATAACATTAATCTACCTCAAGATTATTTATATTTTTGATACTTACAATTAATAGCACTTTAGATTACCAAGTCGTATCTAACTAAAGAAAGAAAATGATGATTGGTCGTTATTCTTGAAAGGTAATTATTTTATCTATCTTTAGATAGAGATTTATTTTTATTGCTTAATGGTTATTGTCCTATTTATAGTATTTTGATAAAAAAGTAAAGACTTTAAATAATAAATTAATATTTTCTGTCTTCTGGTAGAAGTTTATAGATTTTTTTTTGAATACAATTAAAACAATCCTATAAATCCTATAAAAGTATTTACTAAGTATAAAAAGTAATCAAAATAGATTTAGGTTAACTAATTCAACTTGCTGGAGAATATCAACTATGATACCTGAATTTCCTAACTTTAGCCTCGAAATGGGTTTAAGCCTAGAACAAGAATTTACCATGAAAATATTTGCAGAATCAGTACAAAAAATGGATTCTGAAGATATGCGATCGCTACTTTTAGATGCTTCTAAATTGTTAATGGTTAAAGACAATATTATTAAAGGTTTAATGAAAAAATCTCTTTGATAATATTTATCAAACTTCTACCAAATTATAGATGCATTTTAAGCATATAAAACTTTTAATAGTAAGAGAGCTAGTAAAAAGTAATTATGAATAAGCCAGTTAACGAAAACGAACAAGTACATCGTACTGCCAACAGAGGCGATATAATCGATGATTCAAAAAGTGTAGAAGAAAAAAAAGAGCAAGTAGCCGTAGATAGTTGGGATCCAGCAGGTCATGTTCACGTTCCTACTTATTTTCCAGTAGAGGATGAAAACGGTGAAGAAAAAGCTTTACATCATGTTAAAGATGCTGAAGAAATATCAGATGTAATTCGCCAAGCTAGAGTCGATGAAGACGGCGATCGCAAATGGTGGTAATTTTACCGAATACATTGTCAAATAATCTCAAACCTCTCTTAGTTAATTATTTACTTCATAGTCATTATCTGAGGCTATGAAGTTTTTTTTATCAAGTTTAAGGTCAATAAAATAAAGTCGTAAAATTTATAACTCCAGAAAGATGTTCTTAATCAAACTAAATTTTATGATTACGAAAAATCAATTCATATCCATATAATTCTTATCATAAAACTCTACGATCATGTTACCCAAAAGAAGAGGCAAAATAGCTTTAATTTCAGTTCACGGCGATCCAGCAATTGACATTGGACAAGAAGAAGCTGGTGGACAGAATGTCTATGTTAGAGAAGTTGGTGAAGCACTATCTCGTCAAGGCTGGCAGGTTGATATGTTCACCCGTTGCAGTGATGCTCAACAAGAGCAAATAGTCGCACACAACCCTAATTGTCGTACTATTAGACTAACCGCAGGCCCACAAGAATTTATCGAAAGAGATAAACTATTTGACTATTTACCAGAATTTGTAGAAGCCTTTTTACAATATCAACACCAACAAAAAACAATTTATCCTTTAATTCATACCAATTACTGGCTTTCTGCTTGGGTGGGAATGGAAATAAAAAAACGCCAATTAGTGCGCCATTTACACACATATCATTCCTTGGGAGCAGTTAAATATCGTACAGTAACTACAATTCCCATAATTGCTAAAACTCGTCTCAAAGTCGAAAAACAGTGTCTAGAAACCGCAGACATTACTGTTGCCACCTCTCCTCAAGAACAAGAACATATGCGATCGCTTGTTTCTCAGCAGGGTAAGGTTAAAATAGTTCCTTGTGGCACTAATATTAATTGCTTTGGTAGTGTTGATTCTGCGATCGCAAGAAGCAAAATTGGCATTAAACCAGAAGAAAAAGTAGTCTTATATGTTGGGCGTTTCGATCCCCGCAAAGGTATAGAGACTCTAGTTAGAGCGATGGGAGAAGATACCATTAAATCTCAACATTCCAATCTCAAACTAATCATTGCTGGTGGTAGCACCCCTGGTAGAAAAGATGACGAAGAAAAGCAACGTATTGAGGCTATTGTCAAAGAATTAGGTTTAGAAAATATTACTGTCTTTCCAGGTCGTTTAGAACATCAAGAATTAGCCTACTACTATGCAGCAGCAGATATCTGCGTTGTTCCCAGTCACTACGAACCCTTTGGGTTGGTAGCAATTGAAGCTATGGCTGCTGGCACACCTGTAGTAGCGTCCAAAGTTGGTGGGTTGGCATATACCGTAGTTGATGAAGTAACTGGGTTACTTGCACCACCACAAGACCATCAAGCTTTTGCTCAAGCGATAAATTCAATCTTGTTTAATCCAGCTTGGTGCAGACAATTAGGAGAAAACGCTAAGGAAAGAGTTGAGTCTAAATTTAGTTGGGATGGCGTAGCCTCTCAGCTAGATCAACTTTATCTATCCGAATTGAGCAAATTACACCAAGAGTTTTTAACTCCCGCAGTGTAATTAATTAGCTTTTAATAATCAGTAATCAATAATCAAATCAAAGGAGTTATTATGAACTTAACAAAATTAACCACAACTAGTTTTCTGGCTTTAAGTTTAGCTTTACCTGCTGGTGCAGCTTTAAGTCAGGATAAAACTTTAGATACTAATCCCAATCAAACCGAAGTGAAAATTGCCCAAACAGCAGAGGACGCTGGCAGAAATGTCGATCAAGCTGCGGAATCTGCACAACAAGAAGCATCTCAAGCTGCTAATGCTGTAGAAGAAAAAGCGAATTGGGGTTGGTTGGGGTTACTTGGCTTAATCGGTTTATTTGGCTTGGCTGGCAAAGGTAGACGAGAAACTGTAGTTGAACGTCGCGGAATTGATCCTAGAGATACTGTTGATCGCCCCACTACTTACAATCGTTAATCTGTAATAAATATAGCTAATGATTTTTGAGGGACAGATAGACTGTCCTTTTTTTTTATTTATATCTTAGGTGTACTAAATTACATCTTTTTATTGATGTTTTCATCAAGTCTGAATTTGTATGATATAAAAACACTCAATTACTTTTGATTTTTAACTTTTAACTTTTAATTATGTGTCCTACTGCTTTGATTACTGGTGCATCTGAAGGTATTGGTAAAGCCACTGCTCTATTATTGGCTAAAAATGGTTACGATTTAATTATTACTGCCCGTACCCAAGATACATTAGAAGCTACGGCTGAAGATATTAGAAGTTTAGACAGACAGGTAATGGCAATTACTTCTGATGTCAGCGATCGCTCTGCGGTAGAATCATTAATTAATTCCAGCATTGAACGTTTTTCTCAAATCGATCTCTTAGTCAACAATGCGGGTATTTGTATGGTTGCACCTATGGCTAAAATTAAGATTGAGGATTGGGAAAAAATTATTAATACTAATCTGTGGGGATATATTTATACTATTCATGCTTTGCTACCTCATTTTTTAGAGAGAAAACAAGGACATATTATTAATGTAGGTTCGTTTGGCGGTAAAGTACCACTACCTAAAATGACAGCCTACTGTACTACTAAATATGCCATAACTGGTTTAACTGAAACTTTACGGCTAGAATTAGAACCTCAAGGAATTCACGTTTCAGGAGTATATCCTGGTGCTACCAGGACTAATTTTGTAGAACGTGCCATATTTAAGGAAGGTGGAGATCCTCAACAAATGAAGCAAATGATTTCCAGTCCTCTTGCCAGTCAATCGGAAGATGTGGCTAAGGCGATTTGGAATGTAGTTAAACATCCTCGCTCAGAAGTAATTGTAGGTTCAGCAAAAGTTCCTGCTCTTTTAAATCGTTTTTTTCCTGGTATTACTCAAGGGATGTTGCAATTAGCGACTAAATCTAATTCAATAATTGATAATTAATAAGACGTGAGCGTCCAAAGAATTTGGACGCTCACGTTAATAAGAGATAATTGATAATTACGAAGTCAACAGATAAATGAGAATCTTTAAACCAATTTAAATGATTAAGATTGTATTTCTACAGCTTTCTGTTCATTATGAAAATTAAAATCGGTAGGCAAAATATTAAAGTAACTCATTTGAGTTGGATAGGCAAATTCGAGCTTGTGTTTAGTAAATTCTGATTTTATTTTTAGATTTATTTGCTGTTGAGCATTCATATAAATATTGTAGTCATTACTATCAATAAAATAAACGACTTCAAAATCTAAACTATAATCACCATAGCCAGAAAAATGAGCGCGATCGCAAGTAGCATTTTCAGTATCATTAATAATTTCTGTAATTAAGCTGGGGACTTGAGCCAACTGTTCAGGACTGGTATCATAAACTAATCCTAACTTAAATAAAATACGACGTTGACGCATTCTTTTAAAATTCCGAATCCGTGAACTTGTAAGATCAGCATTAGCAATAATAATTTCCTCTCCACTAATACTTTTAAGACGAGTAGTTTTGATCCCTACATATTCTACAGTCCCTAAATAATCGCCCACAATAATAAAATCTTTTAATTCAAAAGGACGGTCTAATAAAATAGAAAAATAACTAAACAAATCCTGTAAAACTCCCTGAGAAGCAAGAGCGATCGCGACACCACCAATTCCTAAACTAGCAACTACTGCTGAAATACTAAAACCCAAATTATCTAATAAAAAGATTATGCCAATTAGCCAAATAATTACTTTAATAGCTGGAATTAAAGCATCAATACTTTGTTCGACATTATCATTATCTCGTTGATAAGTAAGCCAATAAAATTTAATTAGATATTCTACTGAAGCAGTAAACAATCTTATAGCTAATATAGTGGATGTAATGATTGCCAAAACTTCAATGACGCGCTCAAGTATGGGATGCAAAGTCAGGTTGTTAACTGCAAGATAAATACTGCCGATATAAGCTATGGGAACTAAATTATGTTGTAAAAGTTTAATAATGGCATCGTCATACATATTATTCGTTCTAGTTGCCCATTTTTTGAGACTTCTAAATGCTAGGTTTCTCAAAATTTTAATTATTATTATACTACCTATCAAAATAGCAACAGCTAGTAAATAGTCACTCAGTTGATTGTTTAGAAACTCAATTGCTAGAAAATTAAAATTCATCAGCACTCAATAGTTATTTATTAAGTTGATAATTGTCAGCCCTATTATTACCTCTTATCCTCCACATTGCCCATAACTTAAAATATAAGCCTATATGTCTTGTTGATTCTGACTCCTGACTTCTGTACTCGTTTCCACAAAATGTAATTAATTCTGCTTAGATACTTATAACAGTCTTTAGACAGAAGACAAAAGCCCTGCAAATTACTTAGTCTATGTATATTCTTTTTATTTCAAAGTTAGAGGCTAAAGGCTAAATAAATATTGGAGGTTATGACCTTGGGAAAACTTGTAGGCTTTTTAGCGATTATCATCGGATTATATATTTTATGGCGAATCAAGCAGGTATTACTGTTAGCTTTTGCTGCGATTGTATTTGCTACAGTTATTAATCGGCTAGTTGGACTATTACAAAAACAATTTAATTTAAATCGTAAAATCGCGATCGCAATTTCGATTAGTAGCGTCTTAATCTTCGTCGCTGGTTTTATCGCCCTAATCATACCGCCTTTTGTTGAGCAATTTCAAGAATTAGTCACTTTAGTTCCTAAAGGTTTAGAACAGCTTAGTACTTGGACTAAAGGGTTAAGTAATCTTTTACCCAATTATTTAGTAAGAGAAGTAAGAAATTTCCAAGGCTTAGAGGCAATAACACAAAATTTTCGCACTTTAATCGAAACTCTTATAGGTAACTTCTTTAATGTATTCTCTAGTACTTTAGGAGTGTTTATAAATATCTTTTTAGTTGTGGTAGTAACAATAATGTTACTAGTAAATCCCACTGCTTATAGACAAATTTTCTTGTTGATGTTTCCTGCTTTTTATCGTCAGCGAATAAAATTTATTTTAAATAAATGTGAAAAAAATTTAGGCGGTTGGGCGATAGCAATATTGTTTAATATGGCTGTAATTACGATCTTAAGCGGTATTGGTTTATGGGCATTGGGTGTTAAATTACCTTTAGCTAATTCTTTATTAGCAGGAATTTTAACTTTTATTCCCAACTTAGGAGCAGTTTTAAGTGTTATTCCTCCAACAGCTATAGCTTTGTTAGATGCTCCCTGGAAAGCAGTAGCAGTGGTAATTTTATATGTTGTAATTCAACAAATTGAAACTAATATTTTGACACCAATAGTAATGGAAAAACAAGTATCTTTGTTACCTGCTATTACTTTATTATCTCAAATAGCTTTTGCTATATTATTTGGTATTTTAGGTTTATTTCTTGCTCTACCAATTACTGTAGTTGCTCAAGTTTGGATTAAAGAAATTCTTGTTAAAGATATTTTAGATCGCTGGCAAATAGAACCCAAGGATAATTCTCGAAAAATAAACAACAGAAGCCAAAAAATAGACCTGCTTCATGAGTCTTCAAAACCATGATCAAGTTGAAAATAGAAGCTTGTTAAATCAACTTTAGATAGATGCAAATAAAACTCAAAAAAACTAGTATTAAGGAATACAAAAATAATTCACGCAAAATTATGGAAACTTTTGCACGATTTGGCTATGCTGCCAAAGGGTTTGTATATGGGGCAATTGGTATTTTGGCACTGTTAGCAGCATTTAATGTTAGCGGTGGTCAAACAACTGACACTACAGGAGCATTAAGTGCGATCGCCACTAAACCTTTTGGGAGTATACTATTAATTTTAATTGCCATAGGCTTAGTAGGCTACGTTATTTGGCGATTTATTGAAGCTATTAAAGATCCAGATCATAAAGGCAATGATACTCAAGGATGGTTAACTCGTTTAGGTTATATCTTAAGTGGACTAGCCTATGTAGGTGTGGCAATAAATGCAGCTTTATTAGGGATTGGTAGTAGCAATAGTGGCGGTGGCGGTAACTCCCAACAAGATTGGACAGCAATGGTAATGCAACAACCATTGGGTAGATGGTTGGTAGGGATAGCTGGTGCTATTGTTATTGGGATTGGTTTTTGGCGATTATACGAAGCTTACAAAATTAAATTTCGTAAACAGCTAAACTTAAGCGAATTGAACCCTTCACAACAAAATTGGTTAGTTAATATCAGTCGTTTTGGCATTGCTGCCCGAGGTGTTGTTTTTGTTGCCCTCGGCTTTTTTGTTTTACAAGCTGCTCGTCAATACAATCCTGAAAAAGTACAAGGACTAGATGGTGTTTTATTATCTTTTGCTCAACAACCTTTTGGCAAAATTTTTCTAATTTTAATTGCAGCAGGTTTAGTTGCTTATGCCATTTACCTAATACTTCAGGCACGTTTTCGTCGGTTTAAAATGAGTTGAACCGTATCTAATTTACTTATTACCTATTACCTATTACCTAGCTTCTCACGAGCTAATCAACTATAGCGAACAAGTTTTAAGGTAATCTATAACTAGCAACCCTAACCGTTAATTCTCCTTGCTGAGGATTGTGGCTAAAAATAAATTCCCCAGAGCGTTTTTCTTGACGAGATAAAAAATCTATTTGTTGCATACCAGTTTCAGTTTTTCCTCCTGGTAAAGACAAATCTGCTATTACTTCTACTGATTCAGCAGTTTCCCCTCCCCAGTTTGTTACCGTAAACGGTACATAGTAGTGCTGATTTACTTCTCTTGTTTCAGTAGTTGTAACCGCTAGAATTGGTGGATTAGTATCTCCTGTAATCCAAGTGTAGCAAATCAAAGCAATAATTATACCGACTATTAACAAAGAAATACTCAAGCTTACTTTTTCAGCTAAAGATTTATTTGAAGAATATTTAAAAGATGATCGCCCTACGCCCAATCGTGGTTTAGGATTTTGCTCCATTGTATTGTATATTCCTGAAATATGATAAATGCCAATTAATAATTAATTATTTTAATTATTTTTGGGATTGCATACATACATACTTACTTACGGGATGATTTTTTGGTAAGAATAAAAATTAGTCCTCCAGTCAATCGATACCATCCCATGATGATGTAACGCCTTATTTTTTAAACAGCCAAACGTCCTGCTGCGCCTCCAATACTGGCGGGGAATCCCAAAATTATACCGTAACGCAACCAAATAAACCAAGGATCGCTAAATGTCAATTGCTGGAAAAACCAGAGCATGATCATCCCTGCTGCCAAAGATATTAAATAAGAAATTACTGTCTCACTTTGAGGATTTTGAAATAATCCTTGTTGTTGACGACGTTTACGATAGTTAGTAAACTTAGCAGCAAAAACAATGCCGTAGGAAATATAAAGTGATGCCACCATCAGGATTAATAACTCTATCGGCGAAGAGGAAGCTGCCAACATTACCACCTCATCTGTAGGTGCAATACTAAAAGCTATAAATACAGCACCCATTAAAGTGGCAATAAAATCTGCTATAGTATCGCGCCAGATTATTTTACGGCTATCGGCTTTTGGCGAAGGCTTTTTGTCATCTTGGTCTAACTCAACTTCAGCATCTCCACTCAAAAGCGATCGCGAAAAAGCAACTCCCAAACAAAAAGGCGCACTCTCAAAAATGATTTGACCCAAAGTTTCGGTTAAGGGGGTTTGAAAATCAATACGCCTTAAGATAATTAGAATTAAACTAGTGCAAACTATACCAATTGCTATAGTTTCTATACTTTCAGAAATTGCCTCGGTTAAATTTTTGCTTGATTGAGGACGAAAACCTTCGATTTTGTTAAGCAGCAGAATAATAAAAAAAATAATAAATAGAATACTCAATAAAATTGGTGGATGGACATGAGAGCCAATAAACCAAACTTCCATTGTATAGAGTAGGGGAATTCCAAACAAAAATCCTCCAGAAGCTCCACTAATTATTTCTCTAATTTCTTCCTGCCAATGAGCTTGATTAGGGCGATTAGACTTACGCCTAGCTTTGGACTCGCGATGGGTTTTCAATTTCAAACTATTTCAAATTATTTCTTACTTAAAGTTTCGGCAGCCAATCATAATTAGGTACGATTAACTACCGAATATATATTTTATTGACAATTTTTAGCTTAAACTAACGAGCTTCTGTACCTTGATTGGGAGAACCTGGAGTATCGGTATTTTTATTTCCAGGAGCCTCTGCTTCTGCTCCAGGACGAGTCTCTTGATTTTTGCCTTGTCCAGTTGTACGTTGTTCTGGATCGATGGGAGTTTGATCATCAGAGTCAGTAGCAGGAGTAGCTTGTTCGCGTTCTTGTGAATTTTCCATATTCTTCTTAGATATTTTATTATTCGTGTTGCAATTTTTATTATGCAAAATACCAATAATTAATAAACCTATCTCAAGATATAAAAACTGTCTGATAACAATAACCAAATATTAAATTTCAATTTACATTAAATAAATTTTAGAGAACCACTATATATATATCTATAGCTAGACTAATGTGAATTTACATTTACTTCATAAGTTAGATGCAAATAGAACCCATAATTAATAACCTTATAAATAACAAGACACTAATAAAGAGGAATAGTAACTATGGCATTAGCAAAGATAGCTGATTTATATCCTGACTATAAAAAAGATATTTTTAATGGTGAAGATATCAAAGGTTATTCGGTTTACGATCATTCCAACGATAAAATTGGTTCGGTTCATGACATCATTGTCGATGAAACTGGTCGTTTCCGCTATTTAGTAATTGATACTGGTTTTTGGATTTTTGGTAAAAAAGTTTTATTACCAGTGGGAAGAGCTAATGTTGATTACAGTCAACATCGGATATACGCTCAAGGATTAACTAAAGAACAAGCAGAAAACCTACCTGAATACGATGAGGATATGACCATCGATTACGATTACGAAGAGCAGGTAAGAGGGGTTTACAGAGGGGTTGAGTATAGCCCAAGTGACACTAGAACTCAAGCCTACGATACAGGTAATTACAGTTCGGGAACTCAAGCTTATGACAGAGATGTTTCTACCTCAGGAACTCAAGGCTATGACAGAGATTCTTACACCTATGATCGCGACGCGCAACTATATCAACTAAATCAAGATAACCACGGCGATTTTATGGGTTATCAAAGCAACTTTATGAATAACCGCGATCGCTTTAATTTGCGTTCTGGAGTTAGTCTTTATAAGATCGGTGATCTATATCCTGATTATCGCAGCATCTTTGGTAACGATGATTTGATGAAATACTCATTGTATGGCAATAACAATGAGAAAGTAGGTTCAATCAAAGATATTCTGGTAGATCAAGAAGGTAATTTTCGCTATTTAGTAGCTGATACTGGCTTCTTGGGTTTGGGCAAAAAAATACTACTTCCCTTTGGTAGCGCGCGTCTAGATCGCAGTCAACAACGTGTTTATGCTGCTGGTTTGACCAAGGAACAGGCAGAAAACCTACCAGAATACAATGACGATATGATAGTCGATCAGGACTACGAAGAAAGAGTCAGAAACGTATATCGGGTTCAAAGTAGTGTTCCTGGTACTACTACCAATTATGACACTACTAGACATGACCGTGATTCTTACGATTATGATCGCGATCAAAATCTATATGCA
>CAYMWC010000170.1:0-12643 GCA_964393695.1 uncultured Pleurocapsa sp. | reverse complement strand
CTCCACCTTTCATGTTGACGGTGCTGATAATAGTTCCCATGTTTGAAATTCCTAACAGTCTTAGTTAACGTTAGTGTGCCAGAAGATTTCGCAACTAGGACAAATCATAATATTTCCTAAAGTTTTTTCAAAAAACTAAATAATTAATAAAAGCTTGTAATTGATGATTTAGCTTAACAAACAATAACACCCAAGCTATAACCACTGAGTAATTTCCTTGAATAATTAAGCAATCTTGGAGTTCTGCTAAATAATATCTTTTAGCCGAGTATCTCCCTTTTTTACACTTAAGAAAATATCAGTTCTTTAGATGGGTGTTACTGTTTTTATTGAACGAGACAGACACTAAATATGTCAGGCTTTTACCTCCTTCTTTTGAATGTGGATTAACCTGTAACTTCTGTCAGGGAAGCTTCTTTAGCTTCAATTATTAATTTATCATTTTCTAGTTTAAATCTTACTAAATGATACATAAGTTAACCGTAGTTTTGAATCAAAACCAACCTTTGATCATTCATTATTTTTTGAGAAATTAAGATATTTTCTTCAACTAAAACTAAAAATAGTCTAAAACTCTGACTAAAGTACGATCGCTCGTTAAATAGGATTTTTTAACCTCAAAGCGATCGCGTCCTACCTGAGCAACTTCTAAATCCTTGACCAGATTTAAAAATTCATCGACTGTCGCTAAATCACAAGCTGCTGACTTCGAGGCTGCTGTGAGATATTGGGTGGGAATGACCATCTTCGGGTTGAGGACATCCACTGCTTGTTTTGCCTCTTGAGGATTATAGGCTTTGATCCCACCACCAACAGGAACTAAGAGGATATCTGCGCCATTTAACAGAATTTTATCTTCTGTCGTTAATGGGGCAGCAGCACCGCCTAAATGAACAATATTGACTCCTCCCTGAGTCCATCGCCAAGCAATATTATTACCAAAACGCCTACCGCCTTCGCGATCATGGGGCAGCGAAAAACCTTGAAACTTAATGCCTTTAAATTGATGAGAACCCCTTTCGGTAATTACCTGGGGATTGCCCTTAACTACTTCAATTGCCCCTTCGTCCAACAGAAAACTACTAACTAACACTACGTCTGGTTGCACATCAGGTAGAGTATAACCAGCAGTACAACCTTGGGATTGATAAGGATTGACTAAAACTTTTAGACCACTACCTGTAAATAAGAAGCAAGTATGTCCTAAATATTGAACCACAACTCCATCATTGTCTTGGGCAGATGCAGATGAGTGGAGAATTGTACTTGTGGCGATTGCCGTAATTAAACCAACTCCACCATAGCGGATTAACTGTCGCCGTTTCATATATCTATTTACTACTTAAAGATTTTAAAAAATTACGTAATAAGAATTTACCATTAGTCGTTAAAATACTTTCAGGATGAAACTGTACTCCTTGAAGATGGGGATAATCGCGGTGACGCACACCCATAATTGTACCGTCTTCAACCCAGGCTGTAATTTCTAAAGTCTCGGGAATAGTCTGGTTGGCGATGACTAGACTGTGATATCTAGTAGCCGTAAAGGGAGATTCTAAACCCTCAAACACCCCTGTATTGTGATGATGAACTTCAGAGGTTTTACCATGCATTAAAACTGGGGCTGAAACTATCTTTCCCCCAAAAACCTGTCCAATACTCTGATGACCCAAACAAACGCCTAAAATGGGAATTTGAGAGCCAAGCTGCTCTATTAACTGAAGAGAAATTCCTGCGTCTTCAGGGCGACCAGGACCAGGAGAGATAACAATGCCATCGGGTTTAAGTTGAGTAATAGTGTCAATATCTATAGCATCATTACGATAAACACGAATATCTGAGGCTACGGGTAATTCTGAACCTAATTCCCCTAAATATTGCACCAAATTGTAAGTAAAACTATCGTAGTTATCAATGACTAGAATCAAGTCAGCTCTCCATTACAACACGAGTAAAAAGCGTTGCACCAGGGGCGGAAGCAAAATACAAGCTGCTACCAGCACTGCTGCGATCGCACTAACAAGGACTGCACCAGCAGCACAGTCTTTAGCTATTTTAGCTAGCTCGTGGTACGTTTGCTTAACGGTAAGATCAACCACTGATTCGATCGCTGTGTTAATTAGCTCTAAAACCATAACAATTGCGCAGGTCATAACGATTACTGCCATTTCTATGGCTTGAATTTCTAGAAAAAAACCTAAGCTGACAGCGAGGACACCAATCATGGTATGAATCCGAAAGTTTCTTTGGGTCACAAAAGCATAACGTACTCCTGCCCAAGCATATTTAAAACTGAGAAATAAATTTGGTGCTACCTGCCAAGCTAAACGACGAATAATTTTTTGATTGGCTGAAGGTGATTCGGGACTGGGGACAACAATAGTAGAAGATTTCATATTGATATTTACTAAGGACAAGGTCGGATTGGCACTTTGATTTGGTTCAATCATGGTGAAAGATTCACTTAAAATCCGTATATGTACTTTTATATTACGTAATCATAACTTAACTAAAAAAAACGGATATGTTCAAAATACACAACAAAAATCATGGGATTGGTCTAGTCATTTCTTCTAAGTGCTAGCAGTTGAATTAATTCCGACTGTCGCTGTAACATTTGCTCTAAACTCCGATCATCAGGATGATCCCAACCCAGAAGATGTAATAAACCATGACTAGCTAGCCAAGCTAACTCTACTGTCAAAGAATGTTTTTGTTCTGTCGCTTGTTTAGCAGCAGTATCGAGAGAAATAATAATATCTCCAAGATATAGAGGTTCTGTAAAATCTGTGGGTAGGGTAATTGCTGATTCTGTAGCTGCAAAGGCTAAAACATCAGTAGGTTGATCTAAAGAGCGATATTGTTGGTTAAGTTCTTGAATCTGGCGATCGCCAGTAATTCTTAAACTCATTTCGCAATTTTGTACTAGATTATTAGTTAAGCTCAACGATTCTAACCAAATCTGTAGCCAATCAACCCAGGGAATAGATTCAACTATTGCTAGACTTTCGTTAGCCAAATCACCCTCATAGAGATTTTCTACATATATTTCGGCCTTTACAGATTGTTGAACGGTTAAATCGATCATATAAATACTGATTTAAGGTTTAGTTAAATAAGCTAGACCTACCAGCAACCCTAGCAGACCAACGGTAGTCAAGAAAAAGTGCCACAAAGATTGTCTACCTTTGCGAACCATATTGCGCATCGCTAATTTAACATAGCTGTCTTGAGGTTTAGGAGTTGCTTGAGAATTGGCGGGAGGAGAATTATTTATCTCTACAGTAGTTTCTGGCATTGATTGGTCAGAAGATTCAGTCATTATTGCAGGTTAATATAATTATCTTAAGTTGATAATATTAAGTAACAGTTAACTCAATAATAGTGCCTGAACACAAAAAAAACATAGAAACCCAGTACCCAAAGGTACAGTTAGGTTATCTATTCCCAGTTTAGAAAAAGCTTCTAAGATAGTGGCGACCACGGCAACCACTAATGAAATTGACCATAGCTGCCAATTATTACCCTCAACAAATAATAGAATTAGTCCCGTTACTAAAAAAGTAACTCCTGCCATCGCTAGTGAACCTTCCCAACTTTTGTGAATCTGCCCTACTTGATAGCGATGCTTACCAAAACGTTGACCAATAATAGCTGCCATCCCATCCCCCCAAGCCATAACTAAAATACCAATGGCGACATATTCAGGATAATTCTGCCAAAAACAAGCAGCTAAAACACCAATACTAATGGCATAAAACACTGTACCAAAGCTTTTACGACCGACACTTTCGATACTGGGCAGTATTGGCACAATATAAGATGTTATCGCGATCGCTGCTGCAATAATAGCTGCACTGACAATTACCGTCCTTGAAATGTCAAACCACCAAGCCAACAAGATAACATTCCCACTGCCAATATGGACAACTTTACGAATTAATTCGGGATCATCGGTAATTAAGCGATTGAGAAACTCTGCTAAAATTACCAAGACTGTCAAGTAGACAAACACAGCACCCAAGGGATAGACAAAGCTATCGCAGTAGGTTAATTGGTTAGGACAAAGAATCATAGGCTCGAAAGTAGCAAGTAGCAAGTAGGAAGTAGGAAATAGGAAGTAACAATTAACAGCTAAACCTCATTACTCATTACTCATTACTCATTAATTATTGAGAGACTACTGCTACAGCTTTCAAATCAAATATTTTTTCAATTACATCAGCTACAACTTTATCGGGGGTAGAAGCACCAGAAGTGATCCCCACAGTAATTGCCCCATCTGGTAGCCAGTTTTCAGCAATAGTAATATCTTGTTCTAATGGTTTGTGTTGTAGGCGATCGCGACTGATAATACGCTCTACACTGTCAATATGGTAGGAAGGAATATTGTATTCTATGGCAATTTCTTGTAAGTGAGTGGTGTTTGAGGAGTTAAAACCACCAATAACGATCATCAAAGACAAGTCTTGTTTTACTAAATCAAACATAGCATCCTGTCTTTCTTGGGTAGCATCACAGATAGTATTGAAGCTCATAAAATGCTCGTCCAGTTCTGTCGGCCCATATTTTTTCAACATGGTTTGTTCCAGTAGTTTACCGATTTGCTCGGTTTCGCTTTTGAGCATGGTAGTTTGATTAGCAATACCCACTCTGACTAAATCTTGATCTGGATCAAAACCTTCAGAATAAGCATTGTTAAATTTAGCTAAAAATTCTTGGCGGTTGCCACCATTAAGAATGTAATTACTAACATATCGCGCCTGTTCCAAATTTAAAACTACCAAATAGCAATCGGCAAAAGAACTAGTAGCTACAGTTTCTTCATGGGCATATTTACCGTGAATAATTGAAGTATAATCACGTTTTTTATGCTTTTCGACAGAATTCCAGACTTTAGAAACCCAAGGACAAGTAGTATCGACAATTTTACAGCCCTTATTATTTAGTAGCTGCATCTCCTGAACACTAGCCCCAAAAGCAGGTAAAATAACTACGTCACCCTGATTGACGACACCGAAGTCTTTTTCTCCCTCAACAACTTCAATAAAGCCCACGTTCATTTCTCGTAAACGCTGATTAACCGAAGGATTATGAATAATTTCGTTGGTAATCCAAATCTTTTCCGTTGGGAAATGCTGGCGAGTTTCATAAGCCATAGCTACCGCTCTTTCTACCCCCCAACAAAAACCAAAAGACTCTGCCAAATGAATGGTCACATCTCCCCGTTGTAGACGATAATTGCGATCGCGAATAGTTTGGATTAAATCACTTTGATACTCCGTATTCATTGTCCCAGCAACTTCTGCATCATGTCCAAATCCACGACGATGATAGTTTTCCGACTGTTGCAAAGAGCGTTTAAAGGCTTTGGTATCTATTTTTTGATCAGTCATAATTGTTTAAAATAAAGATATTCTATAAAAATAGTGTAGGCGATATCAGTAATCAGTAATCAGTAATCAGTAATCAGTAATCAGTAATCAGTAATCAGTAATGAATAAGGTCGTTGTTGGCTTATCTGGTGGCGTAGACAGTTCAGTTGCTGCTGCTACTTTACATCATCAAGGTTATGAAGTAATTGGTCTAACCCTTTGGCTAATGAAGGGTAAAGGTCAATGCTGTTCTGAAGGTATGGTTGATGCAGCCAGACTTTGTGAAGAATTAAAGATTGCCCATCATATTGTCGATAGCCGAGATGTTTTCCAAGCAAATATTATTGATTATCTAGTCAGTGGTTACGAGTCAGGAGTAACGCCTCTACCTTGTTCTCAGTGTAATCGAGCCGTAAAATTTGCGCCGATGTTAGCCTATGCTCAAAAAGAACTAAAAACAGATAAAATTGCCACTGGTCATTATGCTCGTATTCATTATGACGAAATGAGCGATCGCTATCAACTGTTAAGGGCTGTAGATCGTCATAAAGATCAGTCTTATTTTCTCTATGATTTAACTCAAGAATTATTAGCAGGTACGGTTTTTCCTTTGGGTAATCAAACTAAAGAAGAAACTCGACGGATGGCGAGTGAATTTGGTTTGGCAACTGCGGAGAAACCCGAAAGTCAAGATTTATGTTTAATCGAAGCCCATGGCTCGATGCGAACTTTTCTAGACCGCTATATCAACCAAAAAGAAGGGGATATTGTCGATCTGGCGGGTAATGTCTTGGGTAAACACCAAGGAATTCATCATTACACTATTGGACAAAGAAGAGGTTTAGGTATTGCTGCCTCAGAACCTTTATATGTAGTTAAATTAGATGCTGTCATGAATCGGGTGGTCGTTGGCGATCGCCATGCAGGTGGACGTTTAGAATGTACTATATCCAGAATGAATTGGGTTTCCATTGCTGAACCTACTACCCCAATTCAGGCTGAAGTACAAATCCGTTATCGTTCTCAACCTGTTGCTGCCCAAATAATTCCGCTGGAAAACTCCAGGATTAAAATTATGTTTGATGAACATCAGTTTGGTGTAACTCCTGGTCAAGCTGCGGTACTATATAACGACGATATGGTTCTCGGTGGTGGAATTATTGAAGCTTACGCAGATTAATTAACAAAGATAATATGGCAAGAGGATTATTATGGCTACCTTTGTTGGTAGCATTTATTTGGTTAGCCTGGAGTGGCTGGAATGAATATCAAAAGTTGGAAGCTTATAAAATCTGGGCAGCAGACTTTGATAATGCCAAGTTTGATATCTATGCTGTCCTGGGGATAAAAGACGGTCAAATCACCTGGGGTAAGCCAACTCGTAAGGGTATGAGCAATTTGGCTAGTTTTTCTTTGGATAAAGTGCAAGAAATTAACCTCTTAGTAGGTGATAGTGCTGTCAATTTGGATAATCTTCCTAATAAAGGTAAAACAGCTATAGATTTTAAATTCAGCGATCAAACCCAAACCGTCAAAATTCCCTTTACTGATATATCTTTAGCTGCTAAGTGGACTAATTATTTACAGCAAGCAAAAACAGAGAGGAATAGGTAGTTTCTAACCACCAACTACTAATCACTAACCACTAACCAAGTTGAAACCATGAATCTTGTCCTATTATTTAATCTTGCCAATGTTTATGTTCTGCCTTTTTGGGCAGTTATGATTTTATTTCCTAATTGGAATATTACAAAAAAGGTAATGGGTTCTTATATAATTTTTCTGCCTTTAATTGGCTTATATACTTATTATTTAGTTGCCACAATTAGTCCAGAAGCGGCTGCTACTTTAGCTAATCCTCAATTGGCAGATATCGCTCGTTTTTTCTCTGAACCAGGTGCAGCAGGTGCAGGTTGGGTTCATTTTTTAGTGATGGATTTGTTTGTAGGTAGATGGATCTATTGGCAGGGACAAGAAAAACAAATTTGGACTAGACATTCCCTAATTCTGTGTTTATTTTTTGGTCCTGTAGGTTTACTCTCTCATATTATTACCGATACTTTATTCAGCAAAAATAATAATCCAGTGACAACAAAAACTGATGTTCCTGCTTCTTAGGGGCTGTTTGCCAAGTAAATCTCAAGTTCTTTCATTCATCGTTCATACTTAACAAGTAGGGCGATTGGGCGCAGTCCAGGCTCTGCGATTGGCGCAGCCACGCCAGGGCGCGATTACCCTTCGGGCTTGCACTCGAATGGGTGTACGCTACGCGATCGCCAATAATTGGTATTCTTTAATGAGTAGCCTAATATTTTGTGCTTTTCCTGAATAGCTCTAATTAATTCAATTTGATGCAATTTATGGTTAGTCATCAAGAACAATTAAGAGCAGGATCTAATGACTAGCATTTCATGTAATGATAAGAAACTGCTTTTCTAAACGAATTGAGGTTTAAATAATGGCTCATCTTAGATTGGGCGACACTGTCCCTGATTTTACTCAAGCTTCTAACATGGGGGATATTTCCTTCTATGACTGGGCTGGAGATAGCTGGGTAGTTCTTTTCTCTCACCCTGCTGACTATACCCCTGTCTGCACTACTGAGTTAGGTGAAGTAGCCAAACTCAGATCGGAATTTGACAAACGTAACGTTAAAACTATTGCCTTAAGTATTGATGATGTAGAATCCCACAAAGGCTGGATTGGCGACATTGATGAAACTCAAGGAACAAAAGTTGACTACCCGATTTTGGCAGATGCAGACAAGAAGGTTTCTGACCTTTATGACATGATTCATCCCAATGCCGATGCTAAAGTCACTGTTCGTTCAGTGTTTATCATTGACCCCAACAAAAAGTTACGTCTTACTTTAACTTATCCTCCTAGTACAGGTCGTAATTTCCCCGAAATTTTAAGGGTAATTGATTCTTTGCAGCTAACTGATAACTATTCAGTAGCAACTCCCGTCAATTGGAAAGATGGCGAAGATGTGGTTGTTGCCCCATCTATTCCTACGGAAGAAGCTAGGAAGAAATTCCCCAAAGGAGTCGAAGAGATTAAACCTTACTTGCGGATGACTCCCCAACCAAATAAATAAAATTCCAAGATTAGCGGTTAATCTAAAAAATTAGCCACTCTAGGGTAGGTACAGCCTACCTTTTTTTTTATGAAAATTTTCTGAGTCAGAGAGAGCATATCGTTTCACAGCGGGGCTAACTCTTACTTCGTGATAATTGCTTCAATTTATGAACTGAAGAGCCAAAAAATTCCAATTCTATGAAATTACGATACTTTAATGGTATTATGTCTGATTATTAAATTAATACGCATTTAAATTGAAATTTTTATTTCATATGAAATACACAGTCTATGGTGCTTTGATTGCAAAAATAGTTCTATTTTCTTGCGTAAATGTCTACGCACAAACAGAATATGAATACAGTTTAGGCTTTGAACTAGATTCTCGGACAGGGAAATACAGACCTGCTTATACATATACTACTGGAAAACACGATTCAAGGATATGGTTGGATGGCTCTAGTAAGACTTCAGCAGATACAACAGCTAATACAAGAGAGCTTCAGAACTTTCTTAGCTATCAAGTTCCTAAAGGATGGAAAGTAAATATGTATGAGGATAAAATACATCTCTCGCATCCTGATTTAACAGAATTTACTTTATTCAGCAGTATAGCTGATGCAGCTGATGCAGAAGAAACGTTCAAAAAAGAATGGAATAGACTTATTACCCCTAAATATAAAATAGGCTTTAAAGAAATTGAAAGAATAGATTTTAGGGGCAAAGGAGATAGTTATTTGTCCATGAATGCAGTTGAGGAAAATGGAAAAATCAAGGGTATTGTTTTACAAACAATACACACTGAAGGAAGGATATATCCAATTGTGATGATATACCCCGATATCAAGTTATATTCAGAACATAAAGAAGAATATCGAGTTTTTTTCGAAAGTATAGATGTTAGGCAAGGTGAAATAATTGAAAAATAGAGCATTTAAATTTTGAACTTAGCGATCGCTCGACCTTTTGAGCTTGAATTTTTAGAATCGTTCAAGTAACTTGTCATATTCAACATGAGAACCAATGAGAACTATCTGAGGTTTAACTTTCAGTATGTTATCGCGCTCAATTAAGAGACTAATACCTAAAAAAGTCCCTGTCTCAGCATAAGTAGCTAGATGATTCTCTTGGTTTAAGACTGAGATTGAACTATTGGTTTTAGCTTGGCTTAAGTCTACTAATTGACCTTGACACCATCGCCGACAATCATCTTTTACCAGAATTACAGAATCTAAATGATTTAGGACTACACTTGGTTCGATGAGGGTAAAAGTTTGCTGTTGTAACTGGTTTTCTATCTGTTCAAAGGTAATGCTGTCTTTTAGCTGCATTCCACAACTTTCAGTCCGCATGAGATTAGCCAAAGTCCCCCCAACTCCTAGTTGCTTACCCAAATCACGAGCGATCGCTCTAATATATGTACCAGGACTACAGTGAATATCTACTTCCAACTCATAAAAATCTCCTTGATAGATATTAATTAATTCAATTTTATTAATCGTGATTGTTCTGGGTTCAAGAGCTATATTTTCACCTTTTCTAGCTAATTCATAGAGTTTCTTACCATTTTTTTTGATGGCACTATACATCGGTGGCACTTGGGCAATTGTGCCAACAAAACTATTTAAATTAGTAATAATTTCAGTTGTAGCTAAATTTATTTCGGTAGCACGGTAAATAACTTCCCCTTCCAAATCATCAGTTGTGGTGCTAATTCCCAGGCGAATGAGAGCGCGATAGGCTTTGGGGGTGGGTAAAAACTGTAGTAACCTGGTGGCTTTGCCTACTGCTACAGGCAATACTCCCGTGGCTGTAGGATCGAGAGTGCCTCCATGACCAATTTTTTTAGTATTTAATAATCGTCGTAGTTTGGCAACGCAATCATGAGAAGTAAATCCAACAGGCTTATGTAAATTGATAAAACCAAACATTCAAATATACTTAATTACCACTTTAATTTAGTTGAGCTTGATTTAAGCTTGATTTAATTGATATTATTTTCTTAATATTTATCTTCATTCTCTAACTATTTTACTTGCGGTCGAACGTAAAAATATATACTATTGGATATAATAAATTATGTGTCTTAAGATACTATACTGAGTAGCTGGAACTTTAAATAATTCTAAAAACAACTCTAATTTTATGAGCTTTAATTTTCAGTTAAATAAAAGTTCCCCCAGCTAAAAATTATTCATAACTTGGCAGAATATCAGTCATCAGTGTTTAATGAAAGCAAACCCAGAATTAAAACAATATCACTTACAGGTTAAAACTGAATTAGAAGCTCTGAAAGAAGTATTACAGTGGTTTGAAGGTTTAGTTTTTCCTTTAGTCCCCCAGAAAATTGGCTGGCAGTGTGAAGTGGCGTTGGTCGAGGCTTTTACCAACGCCGTGCGTCACGCTCATCAAAATTTACCTAAAACCACCCCTATAGACCTAGAAGTGAAATTATTGCCTAATTTTTTAGAAATGCGCATCTGGGATCGAGGGCAACCGTTCGACTTACAGGCAAAACTACGCAAAGGCGAACAAAATGTTGACTCGATCGAGAAGGAAGGAGGCAGAGGACTACAATTTATCAAAAAATTAACTGATGAATTACAATACCTCAACCTCCCTAATCATCGTAACTGTTTAGTAATGCGCAAGAAATATCTTTAACTTTGGATGTCTTGGTCTAAATCTCATCAAATGCACGTTCGATCAAGCGTCTAGCTAAGGTTTGTGTACCTGTATGTTCATAGTAGTTGGTTGACACATCGATAAAAGCAGCTACATAGTCTAACTTGTTATCGGAAAATTCCAAAAAGCTTTGTAGATTCCTCATAACTTTTTCGGGAGTAAGGTTTTTACTACTAACAAAGCCAGACATCCAGCTTTTCACTGAATCAAAACTTCTGCCGATAAAATCCAATTGACCTTTGGTATTGCTACCAGGAATGGATTCCTTTACCCCATTAAAAGTAGAGTTAGATTCCAATTCTTTTGGCCCAATGCTTCCTAGAGTTGATTGGGCTTTGAGGAGAAAATCAGGCCCTAAAGGAATTAAGCCATCGACACAAACTAAAGCCGTCATGCGCATCAGAGATTCACCGCTATAATCTGCCAAGGCATTAACAAAGTCGCCGATACTATCGCCAGGAATACCGTTAATCTGGCAAAAAGCCACTAACTCAACTACCAATTTAATACATAAATCGAGAGCTTGGGCTTTTTCGGGGTTGGGAGTAACTTTACTCAAAATACCACCCACCAAAGGAATTTTATTGCCAACTTTATTAGCTAAAGCTGCTGCTCCTAAAGCTTTATCGGCACGATCTACGGTTTGATAAAGCCACATTGCTCGACGATAACCTTGGGATTTATCATTATAAAGCCAAACAGCGCGATCGCCAATTTGCTGGATCAGATCCTCGTCACTTTCCCCTGTTACCTTGCGAATTGTATTGACAAAACCCACGGTGTTTTCCCATTCTCCAGGGACAATGGAGTCTAGGGATTTCAGCATCATCGTGGTGATGTTATGGCTGGGTAGATTATCTACCAATTCAAAAATAGATTCACTCACTACTTGCTCCTTAAAAATGTGTAAATTTAACTAAAAATTCCTTGCTATAAGTATTTGAAGGTTATTTCAGTTGCGATAAACCACTCAAATCGAATTTACTGAGCCATTTTTCTCGCTCGCTTTGAGTAAAACTAGGATCTTGGGAACGAATTTTAACTTGATAGCGATCGCCAACTAAGATGGCTGTGCCTGTATTCCCCTGATTAATCACAGGATAGCCTTTGATTTTACTACTACTACCTTGAAATTTTTCTACTGTACTGGAATTATTTAAAACATCCGAAATAGCTAAAATAGCAATTTCTTTACCATCTTTTTTCAACTTTGCCTGAGCAAAACCTGTCTTTTCTTGACTATACACCCGTTCATAACCATCACTACTAGCAGGGAAATAACGGTTAAAACTACTACCAGATTGAGATTTATCAACGACTGCGGTTGCACCTTTGCTGGTGCTGGTTTGCTGGGCTGCATCAAAACGGGAAGTGGTTTGTTGCGCACAGGATGTTAATAACAAGCAGCTAGTTAAAAAAAATGCTACTAAGAATTTACGTACACTAATCATTTTGGCTCTTCTAGAGTAAGTATGATAAATTATTAGCAAAAGTACCAATTCAAT
>CAYMWC010000169.1:0-12651 GCA_964393695.1 uncultured Pleurocapsa sp. | reverse complement strand
GTTATTAGTTATTAGTTATTAGTTATTAGTTATTAGTTATTAGTTATTAGTTTTTGGTGTTTAGTTGTTTTGGCTCTCCTAGACTGGTTATAGTAAAAGAATAGCTAAAAGAAGCTCAATCGCTTGAATAACAGCAATTTCAACCAAACAAAAAGCCTTTTTTATTAAAATTGCTTTTTGGGATTTTTAAAAACCTTGTTGGCAAAGGCTTTTATAGCTTATTTAGTATTAAATTATCATAGCTACTCTAGGAGAGCCGTTGTTTTTACTTCTTATTTCTTACTTCTTATTTCTTACTTCTTATTTTGGTTACTTATACAGACAGGAATAACGTCCTTGTAATGCCATTAATTCCGCGTGTGTTCCTTGTTCTTCGATTACGCCGTTTGCCATCATCAGGATTAAATCTGCATGACGGATGGTGCTGAGGCGGTGGGTGATAAAGAAAACGGTACGTCCAGCAAATCTTTGGGCTAAGTTGCGACATACTTGTTGTTCGGTTTCGTAGTCTAAAGCACTGGTAGCTTCGTCGAGAATTAAGAGACGGGGACTTTGTAAGACAGCACGAGCGATCGCAATTCGTTGTCTTTGTCCTCCTGATAGGGCTGCACCTCGTTCACCGACAGGGGTATTATAACCTTCGGGCAGATCCATGATAAAGTCATGGGCAGCAGCAATTTTGGCAGCTTCGATTATGGCTTCGACATCGGCATCAGGACTATTGAGGGCAATGTTTTCGTGAATTGTACCGTCAAAGAGTAAGGGGTTTTGGGGGACAACACCTAACTGACGACGTAGGGAATAAAGTTCGACTTTGGAGATATCGTAACCGTCGATTAAAATCCGTCCTGACTGAGGTTGATAGAAGCGCGGTAATAATTTCATCAAGGTACTTTTACCTGAACCACTTTGCCCCACAATACCGACAAACGAACCTGGTTTAATTTCTAAATTAATCTGTTTTAGCTGTAAGCGATCATTACCTGCAAAGCTAAAGGAGATATTTTCATAAGTTACCGCACCTGTAACGGGAGGCATGGGTAAATTGTGTTGTTGTTCTGGGGGTGATTCCTCAGTATGGTTAAGGATATCCCCAAGACGTTCGATAGATAAAGCAGTTTCTAAGAATTGTTGCCACAGTTGAGACAGACGCAATAAAGGATTAGTCACATAGGTAGCAATGATGCGAAAGGCAATTAATTCTCCCAAGGTTAGTTTGCCTTCCAGTACCAGATATGCACCAACCCAGAGAACTAATAAAGTCGAAAGCTTATTAAGAAAAGTATTGAGTGAACCTGTGACTGCTGAAACTTTGACCGCTTTAAATCCTACGGAAATAAAATGACCATATAATTCCTGCCAAGTCATGCGCGATCGCAATTCGATATTTTGTGATTTAACAGTTTCAATTCCGTTGATTATTTCTACTAAATAAGACTGGGTAGTACCGTGATGAATTGCTTTCTGATGCAGTAGACGACGTAGAATAGGCGAAAAGATAACAGTTAAAATAATTAGTAAGGGAACAACGGATAAAGCCGTCAAAGTCAGTAGAGGACTATAAAACAGCATCACGGCAATATAAATCACCGAGAAAACCACATCTAATAAGACTGTTAAGGCTGTACCTGTTAGGAAAGAGCGAATATTTTGTAATTCTTGGACTCTGGTGGCTAATTCCCCTGTAGTGCGCTTGCCAAAATAACTCATCGGTAGACGTACCAAGCGATCAATTACTTGGGAAGCCAAACCCATATCAATACGATTAGTAGTATCGGCAAATAAATAGGTGCGAAGGCTGCCCAACAGTGCTTCAAACACTGCCACAATAACCATCAAGACCCCAAAGACGTGCAGGGTATCTAAACTATTTGTACCAATTACCTGGTCGATAATTGCCTGAGTCATCAAAGGATTAACTAACCCAAATAGCTGTACAAAGAAAGAAGCCACTAGCACTTCTAGCAATACCCGACGGTAGCGACTAATAGCAGGAAAAAACCACGAGATCCCAAATTTCTGTTTAGGAGTATCTGCTTTAGGTTGCAGTAATAATACTTCTCCTGACTGTCCCCAAATATCTGCAAAAGTATCGAGGCGACGGCGTTTAATTCCCAAAGCTGGTATACCAAGAACAACTTCTTTAGCCGAAGTATCGTAAACCACTGCCAAGCTATCTTCATAAGTAATCAAGGCAGGAGTAGGTATACTGGGCATTTTGGCTACAGGAATCTTAATCTGCTGTACCTGCAAGCCCATCAAGTCACTGACTGCTGCACAAAAATTGAGATTAATTGTAGAAGTTTTTTCTTGATTGACTACAACCCTCCGCACTACTTCCTGACGATATTTCACCTCAAAGTAATCACATAACATTTGAAAACAGGCTAATGTCTCTTTAACTTTGCCCTTACCACTAACAAAAGGATACTTGCGATCTGCGCTGGCTTTGATAGGTGGTAGGAAATCGGGAGATGTTACTTGTTGGGATGCAGGCTGGAATTGGATTGGAGATTGGGAGACGGGGAGACTGGGAGAGTTTGAGCGAGAAAAAATATACTGGGGAATGCCTAGTAAACGAATTGAACCTGAAAGCAGAGTAGAGTTAATTTGACTAGGATAAAAATTACTATTAACCGCAATTTCTTGAGGTAATTGACCACCACTTACATACCATTGCAAATTAGGGTCTAAATCTGTTGGTTTATCAGGAGGAAAGTAACGAACTACCCCTTGAGATAATGCAGCCAGAGATAATTGTTTTAAGTCTGTCTTACCATCAGCTTGACGATTTAATTCTGCTCCCAAGACATCAAATATTTCGATTAAACTAGTATTTTTTTGATAGTAAGCAGCAAAGCGAGAATGTTGTTCTAATAAAGATTTAAATACATCTGTAGCAATAGCAAAACAATCCACATCAGTAGAAGCGATCGCACTTTCACTATAGACTTGTCTAATTACACTTGTCGCCCCAACTATCGATTTTGACTCTAATTTAGCTAGTGTTACTTCTTTTTCACTCCGAGGATCGTAACCTAATAAACGTACCTGTCCACGACAGATAATAATGATATGAGAGGGTATTCTATCTCTGAGTAAAATAGTTTCTCCCAAACAATAACGTAGAGGTTGTAGCTGTTCTACAAGTTGCTTTAAAATCTCTTTAGGTAAAGTATTAAATGGTTGAATATTCCCAATAAATTCAATAATTGAAAAAGCTCTAGCAGTCACTTCCACTCTCCCGAAACTCAATAAACCTCTTGATTAAGTTCAACTTAGAAGGCGATCGGGAAAATACAGGGAATATAGTTAATATAATTAAATTAGTGGAAGCCTTTATATAAACAATTATTGTCATGGTGAGTAACCAGCCTCAGATAACTCTACCGTTAGAAAACGGCGATCGCCTGACTCGCTCTGAATTTGAGCGACGCTATCAAGCTATGCCTACAGATGGAGAAAATATTATAAAAAGTCAAGTTTTTCCTGGTTTATGGTTAGCAATCAATCCTCTGTTAGAAGCAAATTTAGCTGAGGTTTTACAAACTTTACAACAAGGATTAATAACACCAGAACATCAAGATTTTATCGCTTAGTTGCGTAGATAAAAATTACAAATGATTACGCGACTTTTAGCGGAGCGATCGCCATAAGATTATTTTGATAAACAACTTAGCTATTAAAGGAAATGATAACTACTGTTTCTAACATTAATACTGAGCCATTGCTACTCAATGTTAGCAATACTGTTCTCCATGTCACACCAGAAGAGTTCGACTCTCTCTGTCTTGATAATCCTGATTTAAGACTTGAACTAACTAAAGACCAAGAATTAATTATTATGCCTCCAACAGGCGGTGAAAGCGGAAAAAAAAACTCGGAATTAATCTTTCAAGTTACTGCTTGGAATAAACAAACAAAATTAGGTGAAGTATTCGACTCTTCTACTGGCTATAACTTTATACCCATTGGTGGCGGTAGAATGTCTCCAGATGTCTCTTGGATTGAAAAGTCCCGCTTGGATGGAGTAGATATTACAGGATTTATCCCCATAGTTCCTGATTTTATCATTGAGCTTCGTTCCGCTACCGATAAATTAAAACCTCTACAAAACAAGATGCTAGAATATCAACGCTTGACGGTAAAACTAGGACTACTAATTAATCCTCAAGATCAACAGGTTGAGATTTATCGCTTGGGGCAAAATGTTGAAATATTAGATTCGCCTACCTCAATTAATTGTGACTTGGTAATGCCTGGATTTAATTTAGATTTGACTGAAATTATCTCAGTTAAAGAATAATGCAACAACTAACAATTGGAACTATACATAGCGATCGCCATAAGTAATTAAAAAAAATTAAATTCATAGATAGAGGCAGGATGTAGGCTTGAGGGTGTATGAATATAAAAGAATTGGAACTCAAGTGTAATTACTCTCGATGAACATAGTCAAGACATTTCACCCTGAAGCAGCAGAGCGTTTTAGACAGCTTCAAAATCAGCTACGAGAATGGACAAAATCGCCTGTGGAAGGAGAATTGTGGCAGAGTCTCGATATTTTCGATCAGGATAACTACGACATTTTAGTTATTCCTTCTTTTAGTGTTGATCAGCAGGTAGGAGATAAAGTACCAGGATTTTTACACTATGAAGAAAGATTACTATTTTCGCTGATTCGCTTACGTAATCCTCTAACCAGAGTTATTTATATTACCGCTCTGCCTCTGTGTCCCATCGTCATTGATTACTATCTGCAATTGTTGCCAGGAATTCCATTTTCCCATGCTCGCGATCGCCTGTTATTAATTAGCACCTATGATGGTTCACTCAAACCATTAACTCAAAAGATTTTAGAACGTCCTCGCTTAGTGGCGAAAATTCGTCGGGCGTTGCGTCCTCATAAGTCCTACATGGTCTGTTATAACTCGACTGACCTAGAACAAGAACTATCATTAAAATTAGATATTCCGTTATTAGCAGCTTCCCCTGAATTACTTTATTGGGGTTCAAAAAGTGGTAGTCGCGAAATTTTTGCTGAGACAGGAATTGCTCATCCTGACGGTAGCCTCTCGGTTCATAATGTTGTTGATTTGATCCAAGAGTTAATCAATTTATGGCAACGACAACCTAGCCTTAAACGCATCGTAGTCAAACTCAACGAAGGATTTTCAGGGGAAGGGAATGCTATCTTAGACCTCAGACCAATTCAAAATTATGCTCTTCACCTGGGCGATATAACAGCAACCAGCAACGCTTTGCTAAAACAGTTAGAAAATATGAGTTTTCAGGGAGTCGGCGAAACTTGGTCGACTTTTTCGGCTCGTATTCCCGAATTAGGGGCAATTGTCGAAGCTTTTATTGAAGGAGAAAACAAGCGATCGCCCTCTGTACAGGGTTATATTCGACCATCAGGGGAGGTGGAAATTATTTCTACCCACGACCAAATCTTAAGTGGTGCAGATAGCCAGGTATATGAAGGCTGTTATTTTCCTGCGGATGCTGCCTATCGTTTAAAATTGCAGGAATTAGGACTGAAGGTAGGGGAAGCTTTAGCAGCCAAGGGAGCAATGGAACGTTACGGGGTTGATTTTATGGCGGTGCAGCAACCTGAAACTAACAAATGGGATCTTCAGGCAATTGAAATTAATTTACGTAAAGGCGGTACAACTCATCCCTTTATGACCCTACGATTGTTGACTAACGGTACTTTCGATTATGATTCAGGTAATTTTCTTACTCAACAAGGTCAACCAAAATATTATCTGGCTACGGATAATCTCCAGAAAGAGCAGTATCAAGGCTTATTACCCAATGACTTGATGGATATTATTGCCCAAGAAAGGTTGCATTTTGATAGTAGTAGTCGGACTGGCACAGTATTTCATCTGATGGGGGCATTATCTGAATTTGGCAAACTCGGTTTGACCAGTATTGGTGATTCTTTAGCCGAAGCTCAAGCTATATATGATCGCGTGGAAGCTGTCTTAGACCGAGAAACAGAATTTACCACCCATCTTGATGCAACTCAAAAAACGACTTTACCGATTAATTGGAGTAGCAATCAATAATTAATAATTAAAAGTCAAAAGTCAAAAAGTTAATATATTCCATATCAGTATTGATTATTTAGTAACTGTTCTAGTTTAGTTGGAGTTAGAGTACGAATAATCGAAAATTTAAACGCCTCATTATTTAATAAGCTCAGGTGATTATCGCTTTGTAGATAATTTTTATATTGTTGCTGGTAGGCAAGATGAACCTGAAAAAACGCTGTACTGATCGCTTTTAAACTAGGATGAGCGGAGGTAGGATTAGGACCTACTGCATCATCAGGAACTGGTAAAACTCCTAATCCTGTTTGTAAAAAACTAAAGTGTGTTCCTGGTTTCACTAATACTAAATATTTCTCCAACTCATTGTCCAACCATGTAAAAGGCTCTATTTGTTCAGCTACAGGCGGAGTAATTAAATCATCTGTCCCAGCAATAATCATGGTGGGAATGTTAATTAAACTCATTCCTGCTTGACTAAAAATTTTGCCTAAAGGATTAATGGCGATCACTGCCTTGATTCTAGGATCTCTCAACTGGTATTGAGATGCTGGTAATTGATTAGAAGTACACCTAGCTAAAGAAGATAAATCGAGTAAAACATCTTGATAATTTTCTTTTTGGCATTCTGTAGCTGTTGGATCAGCAATCAATTGTGCTCCTGCTAAAGCTAGAGATGTATAACCACCAAAAGACTGACCAATTATTCCTACTTGTTGGAGATTGATTTTGTTTTTTAGCTGAGAATTGACTTGAGACTCTTGTTCTAACTTATTGATGACATATTTAACATCTAGAGGTTGATCGATTAAATTATTGGGTTCGGGAAATTTCGCTGTTCCTGATAAAAAATTATCAAACCTGTCTAAACTAATCTCATCATGCTCAATTACCGCTACAGCAAAGCCATGAGAAGCTAAATGTTTGCCTAAATAAGCGAAAGTTTGACGATTAGAAGCCATACCATGAGAAATCACCACTAAAGGTACAGGCTGAGTAACTTCTGGCTGATATAGATCGAAATATCCTCGCTGCAAGCGGTTGGGATTGTTATAAGTAAAGGTTTGTTTCTGCCAAAGATATTGTCCCTGAGTTCGTAAATCAGTTTGTTGTTTCAATCCAGTATTATTATTATTTAAGGTCTTAGCTTGAGGCTGATCATCAGTAAAAAATTCCCGAGTTAGCATTTCACGCTGTTGCAATAGTTTTTCCCCCTGTTGGAAATATTGATTTAATACTTGTAAATCAACGTAAACAGTTTCTAAGGGAAATTGATACAACAAGTTCATGACTGTTAGCCCTTTACTGTCAAAGGCAGCAGCAATTATTGCCCCTCTCAAAGCTAAAAAGCCATTTTGATTTACATTGGCTCTAATACCTTTACCAAAGTTTTGGATTACAGTTTCTCCAATGGTAGAGTTGCTAAATTTAGCAATGCTTAAGGGATGAAGCTCTAAAGGAGTCGATAGTAATTCTGGTAATCTTGCTACTTGTTGTGGAGATAAGCGATCAAGATAATAAGCAAGTTCCGAAGATACTTCTCCCGTAGCGATAAAAGTTTCAAGATCGTCAACTTTAATATAAAACTGACCAAAAGGCGGAAAATTCAAGGTAATTCTTTCGGCTGCAACTACTGCAACAGGAAAAAAAAACGCAGATACTCCTAAAACCAAGCTAATTAAACTAGACTTGGTAGATTGAACAAACTTCACCTAATTTGAGTATATTTATCAAACTGAACTATATTCCAGTTTAGAGAATTATGGCACTCAATAGCCATATTAAAAGCTTAGAGCCTAAAGCTTATCTAAAATTAGCAACCAAGATGTTAACCAACTTATAAAGATTGACGAGAAGCAAATTTTTCAGCGATCGCCTGAGTTTCTTGTAATAGTTGTTGTCTACTATTAGTCACACTAGTATTAGTCAGAGTTGGAACTAAATTACGAGCTTGAAGTGCCATGTGTAATTGAAGCTGTGCTACATACTCAGCAATATCTTCACGCCATAGTTCTTGATCTTGGTTATTGGGTTGCATCTCCAAAATTTGAAACTCCTATATTTTTACTGAACAGCTAATTTTATTGTTAGTCAAAATTAACATAAAGCCCAGTGATTTTGTATAACTTTTGACAAAGTTAAAATATTTTGCAATATATTTAGCAAAAAAAATTTACTTTTGAGTTTGAATCAGCATAATCGAAAAATAGGACAGATCAAGCTCAGGATAATTACATAAATCTTCATAAATTTTTTGTTCAGGAAACGTAGCTTTTTCAATGATCCAACTTGATTGTAATAAGTTGCGCTGGTGCAATATCTGCCAAACTTGGTCATAGACGGTATTAACTTTGAGTAAAACTACTATTTCTGCCCAATTTAAGGCTATTTCTAGCTCGGAAACTGAATAAAGAGCAGGAAGTACTATCAGGCGTTGATGATTAACTGTCAAAGGAATATTGAGAACAGAGGCGATCGCCATAGGTGAACATACTCCAGGCACAGTTTCAACTATCGCTGTGGGGTATAATTGCTGGAGAGCTTGAGCTAAATAACTAAAAGTACTATAAAAGCTGACATCTCCCAAGCAAGCAAAAGCAACATTAATTCCCTGGCTTAAATATTCCCAAACTTGCTGGGCTGCTTTTTCCCAAGCTATTTGTAAGATTTCTAAGTCTTGTGTATAAGGAAATTTTAAGGGTAGAACTTGTTGCTGCGGGTTTAACCAAGGCTCAATAATATTTTGGGCTATTCCTGGACGATTATTTATCCCAGAAGGAAAAGCAATAACACTACTGTTTTGCAAAATTCGCAATCCTTTAACAGTAATTAATTCTGGATCTCCTGTACCAACACTAACACCGTATAGTATACCTAGCTTCACTCTGTAAGTTATCTAATAATCTTTGCAAGTCAGTCCTAACTATAACGTAAATAAAGATAAACAAAATAATAAAACCATTTACTAACAAGATATTATGGACAATTGTGCTAAAAATCGCCATTATCTTTAAAGATCAAGCATAATGGATAAGGCACTATTGATTACGATAGTCTCGCTAACAACTTAATTAGTTTATTGAATGGATAAAGGGTATAACGAATGAAAAAAATGGGAACTCATCTGGTTGTAGATGCTTGGCAAGCACCAGCTGAATTACTCAATGATCCTGAAGCAATACGTAAAGCGTTAATTGAAGCTATTACCGAGGGACAGGCAACTTTAATTGATTTGTGTGTACATCAGTTTAGTCCCTATGGTGTAACGGCTACGGCTACTCTGGCAGAGTCTCATATTGCCATCCATACGTGGCCTGAACATGGTTATTTTGCAGCAGATTTATTTTTTTGTGGCGCAGGCAAACCTCAAGCAGCTATGCAAGTTTTAAAAACGGCATTAAAAGCGAAAAAAGTGCGAATGAGAGAGTTTGAACGAGGCTTTGCACCAATTTTAGCGAATTCAATTTTATCGTAAGTTTTTTCGTCAGTATTGTAGTGGCGCATCAATAATTAATATGAAGGAAATCAATGCGTCACTTTACTCTATAATTGCAAATACTCTATAAGGGAGTTACGCATTACCTCAACGGGGACTGTTTGTTGTAGCCAAATTTTGAGGGCAGTCACTCCTTGTTGTAACAACATTTCTAGTCCGTCAATTGTTATTGCACCTTGAGCTTGAGCTAGTTTAAGGAACTGAGTCGGGTTGGGAGTATAAATTAAATCATAAGCGATCGCCTGTGACTTAAGTTTTGACATTAAAGCTGCATCAATAGGCGAGGCATCAATTTGAGGATACATTCCCACTGGTGTGGTGTTGACTAATAAATCCGCAGCAGGTACTAAGCTACTGAGGTTGTCCCAGTTATGAATTTTCAGCAAGGAGCTAATCGTAGGAGCGTGTTGCCAACTTTGATAAAATCGCGCCAATTTATCGGAATTACGGCCGACAATGTGAATTTCTGAGCATCCTAGATTGACTAAACCTGCAATTACCGCCCTCGCTGCGCCACCAATACCTAAAACCACAGGGGTTATCTGACTCCAATCTCGTGAAATAGATTTTAAGGGAGCAACAAATCCTTCTGCATCAGTGTTTGTTCCCTGCCAACCCGAAGCAATACGCCAAACAGTGTTAACCGCCCCAATATTAGCTGCATCGGCAGAAATTTCTGTGAGTAAAGGGATGATAGTTTGTTTATGGGGAATCGTGATACTAAAGCCGACTAGATCAATAGCACTAAAACCAGCGATCGCCTTTGCTAGATCCACCTCTTTGACAGGGAAAGGAACATAAACATAATCTAAACCCAAATTAGCGATCGCAGCATTATGCATCACTGGTGACAAAGAATGTTCTACAGGATCGCCAATAATGCCTAGTAGTTTAGTTTTGCCTGTAATTAAGGGCATCAAATTTAACCTCTGACTTCTGACTTCTGACTTCTGACTTCTTAAGCTGCTGGTAAAGTAGGGTGATTTCTCGAACTAGTACCAACTGTTTGCGGTTCTAGATCCTCTAATAATAAGCTTCTAATTAGTCTTACTGCCATTTTTTGCGCCAGACCTTCTGCCACTTTCTGTCCCAAAGCTTGAGTTTCTGGTTTTGTAATTATTTTGGCAACCAGGGAAATTAAACGGGTGGGATTAAAACCAGGAGTTTGTTGGAGAATGCCGACAATATTTTTTAGGTGAGTCATCGTGTAAGAATCTTGGCGAAATTCTACAGGAGTTTCTTGTACAGCCAGACCTACCTGTTGACGAAAAACAGTAGAAATATTAAATAAAGTTCTTCGCCCTATACTATCAATAGTATTCACTAATTCCTCAGCTAGGCGATCGCGAATAAATATACCCCGATCACTATATAAGTAGTCGACAGCCTGATCTACTACTCCATCAAAATCATAATCTCTAGAGTCTGTGGCATTTCTGAGCAGGTTTTCCAATCGATGCCAACGAAAACCTTCTTCTTTAAACAGTAAATCCTTCAAAGATGCCCGTAATTCGGGAGCAGGATCGGTTAACAAGCGTTTAGCAATGTAGGGATAGGCTTTACTGAGTACTTTAAAGTTTGGATCTATGCCTATGGCAATGCCTTCCAAAGTAACCATCGAGCGAATAATTAGAGCATAGTAAGCAGGAACAGTAAAAGGAAACTCATACATCATTGCCGACATCTGATCGGTGATGCTTTTGAAATTTAATTCTGCTACCGTTGCTCCTAAAGCATTACCAAAAACATTAGCTAAAGCAGGTATGATCGGCTTGAGATCAACATCTGGAGTTAAAAAGTCTAATTTAACGTAGTCTTGAGATAGAGCTTCAAAATCACGATTGACCAGATGAACCACCGCTTCAATTAAACCGTATCTTTGATAGGGCTTAATCCGGCTCATCATCCCAAAGTCTAAGTAAGCCAGTCTCCCATCTGCCATTGCCAACAAGTTACCAGGATGAGGATCGGCATGAAAAAAGCCGTGTTCTAATAACTGTCTGAGGGAGCATTCTACCCCCACCTCAACTAAATGGGTTGCGTCAATTCCTTGAGCCTGTACAGCTTCTATATCAGTAAGTTTAGTCCCATCAATCCATTCCATAGTTAGGACTCGTTTACCTGTATATTCCCAATAAATTTTGGGAACATGAATTTCTTCAATGTAGCCATAAAGCTCTTTGAATTTGTCAGCGTTGCGTCCTTCTTGGTTATAGTTAGTTTCTTCAAAGATCCGCTCCGCCAACTCATCAATAATAGCTCGCAAGTTAGAGCGTACTTGCTTTACATTGTCCTGTATCCAACCTGCGATCGCTCGCATGATATAAATATCCAAAGTAATCCGACGATTGAGATCGGGACGCTGAACTTTAACGGCTACCTCTTCTCCTGTTTTTAATCTACCTTTATATACTTGTCCTAAAGAAGCAGCAGCGATCGGTTGAGGTGAAAGTTCTGCATAGATTGCTGTTGGTGGTTGACCTAATTCTTCTTTAATAAAACGAAATGCTACTTCATTGGGAAAAGAAGGAATTTTATCTTGTAGAGTCGTTAACTCTTCTAAATAAGTGGGAGGGACTACATCAGGTCTAGTAGATAATGCCTGACCAATTTTGATATAAGCAGGCCCCAACTTGGTTAAAATCTTGATTAACTGACGCGCTCGCTTTTTTTGTTTGAGAACTGAGTTACCTGTAAAATTATCCCACCAGATACCTAAAACAAAGGTAGTAAAGGGAAAAACAATACCAATTAATCTGCCCAGTACTGTAAAAGGGCGGTTGCGGTATCTCGCATTGTTAGTTTCTGGGTTATAACGCCAGTCTCCATCTGGCTCATCGTATGCTAAGTCGGTATCTTCGTAGGTGGCTATCTCTTGAGATGGTACGGTAATGGTATCTATGGCGGGTAATGATGTCTGTTGAGGCATAGGTTTAGGACTGACGCTGACAACTTATGTAAACAATTGTAACAAGTTCTAGGAGTAAACTACTCTCTCTTAAGATTAAAGTTTTCTAGACTAGTTTGGAAATGGTGTATTACCGAATCTTGATGATCTGTCAGCTTTTAATTGATGGATTTGGATAAGCTCTTAGCTCT
>CAYMWC010000168.1:0-12735 GCA_964393695.1 uncultured Pleurocapsa sp. | reverse complement strand
GGCTTTGCAACAAGCTATGTGTCAATTGTATTTACTCAAAAGTGCGTAACATCAGCTATTAAGATAAATCAAGTCAAAGTGAGATATTCAGTTGTCTCTCTTGACCGCGTTTAAACCTACATCTTTAGAATTTTCTCAGCTAAGTCTCAGCATTTTTCCGATTACCTCTCAGGAAATCATCAGCTTTCATCCAGTACAATTCTGCCATCATCAATATTTCTCTGAACTATGCTGCAAGCAATACGTAGTCATTGGCAGGAATACTTAATTGAAGCTGCGGGATTAGGTATCTTTATGATCTCAGCAGGAGTGGTAGTCACCCTATTAGAGTCTTCTGTTTTACCTGTACAATCATTTATTCACGATCCTTTATTGAGAAGAATATTAATTGGTATTGCAATGGGATTAACGGCGATCGCACTAATTTATTCTCCTTGGGGAAAGCGATCAGGCGCACATTTTAACCCTGCGGTTACTCTTACTTTTTTTCGCTTGGGAAAGTTATCGCCTACAGATACTTTCTTTTATATATTGGCTCAATTCTTGGGTGGTTTAACTGGAGTTATTCTCGTTACAGTTATTTTCAGCACATTTTTTACTGCACCACCTGTTAACTATATAGTTACCGTACCAGGAAAAGGTTGGTTTCTAGCTTTAGTTGTGGAGTTATTAATGGCTTTTGGTTTGATGTTGATGGTTTTGTTTGTATCTAATAATCAATATCTAGCTAAGTTTACAGGTTTATTAGCAGGTATTTTGGTAGCGACTTATATCATCTTAGCTGCACCAATTTCAGGGATGAGTATTAATCCCGCCCGTAGTTTTGCCTCTGCTTTTCCTGCGGATATTTGGACAGCATTTTGGCTTTATTATTTTGCCCCACCTTTAGGAATGTTATTAGCTGCGGAGATTTATCTTAAATACCCTAAACGCCCTCAAGTTCTTTGCGGTAAGCTTTGTCCAAATAGTGAAACACCTTGTATTTGTAAGCATTGTTGTTGCGAAGAAATAATCATCATTGCGAGTCAAAAAAATTATTAAGAATTAGGATACAAATCATGAATCTCAAGTTTGGACGGGAAGTATGTAATAATTTGGCAGTTGCCAGATCGCGAGAATGGCTAGTTACCAATGGTATTGGCGGTTATGCTTCAGGAACAATATCTGGTGTACTAACTAGACGCTATCATGGTTTACTGATCGGGGCATTAAAACCCCCTGTAGCCAGAACTTTACTATTAACAAAACTAGACGAGACTGTTAATTACAACGGGCAATTTTACGATTTAGCCGCTAATCTTTGGGCAGATGGCACAGTTGCACCCCAAGGATATCTAAATATAGAAAGTTTTTATTTAGAGGGGACAATCCCTGTTTGGAATTTTGCTTTTGCTGATGGACTATTAGAAAAACGGATCTGGATGCAGCAAGGAGAAAATACTACCTATATTCATTATACTTACAAGCGAGGTAGTCAGCCTCTAACTTTATCCCTCAAGGCATTAGTTAACTATCGCGATTATCACGGTAATACTCATGTTAAAGATTTTCAAACGGGATATATAATTACTTCTCGTGCAATTCCTCTTCGCCCACCACAAACACAATCCGCGATAGAAGACGGTGGAGGTATTTATGGTTTAAGAATACAAGCTTTTCCCGATGCTGAAAATTTATACCTATCCGCAATTAGCAAAAAATGGTCTAATAATTTTAATTGGGAAATTAACAATACTTGGTATCAAAATTTTGCTTTAGCAATCGAGAAATATCGTGGATTAGATGCCACCGAAGATCATTTGTTAGCTAGCACTGGCAATGTTATCTTACAGCCAGGAGGTTCTCTAACGATTATTGCTAGTACATCCGATAGATGGAGTCCTGGAGAATATCGCAAAACATGGGGAAATAATCAGATTTCAGATAAAAGCCAGCAGAAAAGAAAAGAACAAGAACAAGAATTAATTAATCTTTTCTATTCTCAGAATAAACTGGAAACTGCACCAAAATGGATTGAACAGCTAGTTTTAGCAGCAGATCAATTTATTGTAAATCGCCCGTTAACCGATAACCCTGAAGGAAAAACAATTATTGCGGGCTACCCTTGGTTTACTGATTGGGGTAGAGATACCATGATTGCTTTACCAGGATTAACCATCGCTACAGGGCGTTATGATATTGCCAAAACTATTCTTCGCACTTTTGCCAAATATGTAGATCGGGGAATGTTACCTAATGTCTTTTCCGATGCGGTCGAAACTCCAGAATACAATACTGTAGATGCTACTCTGTGGTACTTTGAAGCCATTCGTGACTACTATGATGCTACAGACGATCAAGAATTCCTGGCTGAATTATTCCCTTTACTGACTGAAATTATCGACTGGCATATCAAAGGTACTCGCTACAACATCAAAATGGATCTTGACGGGTTACTCTATGCTGGCGAAACGGGGGTACAGCTTACTTGGATGGATGCCAAAGTGGGAGATTGGGTAGTTACACCCCGTATTGGAAAGCCAATTGAAGTAAATGCCCTTTGGTATAATGCTTTAACTTGCATGGTGTATTTTTCCGCAACTTTAAGTAAATCTGCCAGTAAATATCAGGAAATGGTAGATAAAACGCGATCGCATTTCTCAAAATTTTGGTACGAAGAGGGTGGTTATTGTTACGACGTAATTGATTCTCCTGATGGCAACGATCCCAGTTTTCGCCCCAATCAAATTTTCGCCGTGTCATTACCTGTAATGGTCTTGGGCGCAAGCCTTGCGCCCCTACAATACGCACAACAAAAGATGATAGTAGATAAGGTAGGACAAAAATTACTGACTTCTTATGGATTGCGCAGCAAAGCAAAGCCTTTAGGCTTATCGCTGTCAACGGAACATTCAGATTATGTGGGAATCTATGGCGGAAATCAATTACAAAGAGATGGTAGTTATCACCAGGGAACTACTTGGGGTTGGTTGATCGGTCATTTTGTACAGGCTCATCTACAAGTTTATAACAATCCCGAACTGGCTCGTAGTTTTCTTTTACCAATAGCCGATCATTTACAGGATGCTTGTGTTGGCAGCATCAGCGAGATTTTTGATGGGGATGTACCCTTTGTTCCCAGAGGTTGTTTTGCCCAGGCTTGGAGTGTAGCAGAAGTGCTAAGGGGATGGCTATTGACTAAGCTGTTGAGCTTTTAATTTGTTGTTTTGGGAAAGTAGAGAAGTAGTGGAGTATTGGAGTAGAGGAGAGGGTTTACTGATTGGATTTCTAAAAGAATAATACACAGTTTAAATGCATCACAGCTTAATAATAAATTGTTCTAATAATTACTCAGTCCTCATGAAAAAGCAATTAATAAAATGCTTATCTTTATTATTTTTGACTATTTTGATTTTTATTAGCATTAATATCAATAATCAAACGGTTAGTCAAAATATCCCTGGTCTAAATAGCATTGTCTCCAAAAATCAAGTTGCTTCTTCTTCATCAAATGTTCAAGAAGTAGAGTCAGTCGGAATGACAGTTGATGATCTGGATAAAGCGATCGCCTTTTATTTGGATACTTTCAATAGTAGTAAATTGACACCAAGAAATATTTTCATTAATCAAATAACATCGATCTCCAACAGACAAAGTTATTTCCTCCAATTTTGCCACTGCCACTGCTGCTTTTCGACGATCAAACCATTCTGTGATTTCACCAATCTTTTTTGCTTTACCATTTTCTTCTTGATATTTAATTGTTTTATACGCAAATAGCTCGGCAACTGCTTGACATAAGCCTTCTATAAAATCACATAATTCTAATAGTGCATTAAAGCCTAAAAAGTCATCTATTATTGCTCCATGTGCTGCATCATTGCGATAACTGATTAATTCATTAAGCTCACCTTCTGCTGTATTTTGACTACCTCTAATCTCTTCTACAAAGTTTTTGATATTTCTATGTTTTTCTATCCAATTCCATGTATTGTCAATCCCAGAATCAGCCAATAACTTTTCTAAGATTTCTCTACGCAAATTTTGTTCGTGAAAAAGAAAAGCATCTGGTAATAAGTCATATTCTTTTTCCTTACTTATTCCATAATATAATCCGCTAATCACTTCATCAATAGATAGATGTTTATATCTATTTTTCTTCAGATCAAGTAGCAATCTTCCTATACCTATTCTATGAGTATTTTTAATTCTTTCATCTAGATCGGAATAGCTTACAAATAAGCTAGACAAGACTCCAAGCCAATCACGAATTAACTCTTTAACAAAGTTTTCATAAATAGCATACAATTTTGTAACAGCAGAACAATGATCGTAGATTCTCCAATTTCTAGTTTTCGGAATATCTTGCTTAAGTATTTTAATAATTTTAGAATTTTGTTTAGTACTACTTGTTAAAATTAAATTTCTGAGATTTTCATTAGTTTTTATAATAGAACGAATAGTAGCGATATCTTCTTGTGCTTTAATTAAAAACTGTTGATACACCGCTATTTACTCCGCGATGATTTGAGAAAGCATATCATCGAATAATTGTATTCGTTTTTGAAGATCGGCTTTAGTTCTTCCAGAACCTGTAAACAATTTTGACTTATCTTGTTTTAAAAGATTTTTTGTTTCTTTTATAATTCTTGATTTTCTGGCTAATAGTAAATCTGCATCCTCTAAATGAAGGCTAAAGCCAACCATAACGGCATCATAATATGCTTTATAAGAGTTGTTTTTCCAAGTATTAGATTTCGGATCGAAAGGTTTAAACAGATTCTCTTCATAAATTTGATGAGCTAAGGTTATGGTGTCAATAAATATATTTTTAAGTATTGTTATATCTTCATCAGAAAAACTTAAACTTTTAATCATATATAAATTTAAGAAATCCTTCAATACCGTTGCGAAACTCTGCTGTATGACGAAAAGCAAAAAAGCGCAAAATTAATTCTACATCTTCCATTTTTTTGTATAAATTATTATCTGGTAATTGATCGGGTTTATCTATCGGTATATCCCAAGCATTCGCAAAGGTCTTATTTTTAGCCAGTTCAAATAAAAGCTGATTAAATTTTCCCGAATATATACAATTCCGAATCTCTTGCTTACTTAAAGCTACACCTCCTGTATTCAGTCTTTCAAAAGTAATTTGTTTTAAAAAGAAAGCTTCTTCTGGATCGGTTGTAGATTCTGTAATTAAAACAATAGATGATATTGAACGTCGGTCAATCCCTGCTTTGATTTTTGTCGGTAGTTCTTGATAAGTTCTTCCATTCAATTCAGACCACAGTTCAAGTCCATTAAGTTTCAATTTATTTTGATAAAAATCCTTAATAGCCGTAATTCTTTGTTGTCCATCCATTACTTCATAAGAGTTATATTCCTTTTCATAAAGAATAATTGGTGGAACAGGGATATTAATTAAAAATGATTCGATAAGTTGCGATTGCATCTTTTGATCCCAACGTAATCGTCTTTGATAAAATGGTCTGACATCCATATAATCTGATTTTTGCAGTGCTTCTGCAAAACTAGGCAGCTTTTCACGATTCATTTCAGTCAGAATTCTTTGCTGTCCTTTATCGTATTTAGCATTAATTGCTTCATCTGTCATTTTTTGATTACGGTTTTTTGAGGGGGATTTATCCCACATTTTTATTTCTGCTGGTGCAACTAACATTAAATTAACCTCAAGCAATAAAACTAAGTACAGCCTAGCGTGTTATTCTGATAGCTCAATATTACATATTGAATCTTCAACTAAAAGTTAGCTGCGATCGCGATATTTCTAAACATTCTACTCACTTGCTTGTGGTAGCCAGTCCTCATCTAAAATTTGTTCTAAAAGATAAGAACAATCTTCTGGAAATACTGAAATTTGTATATTTGTTTGTTTAGATGCTTGACGGCGCGCTCGTTGGTAACTTTCTTTGAGTTGTTCTAGGGGATAGTTTTGAAGACTAGGACTATCTTCAATCGCTAATTCAATTTGAGTACGGGCATCAGTAATGGAATCTAACCAACTATCTGAACGACGTTGCGGTTGATATTGCCACTTAAGCAAATGTAAAAGAAGACGAGTAAGTTGACTTGCAATTGCTCGTCGTTCACTTTTGCCCAACTCTTCAATCTCCTCAATCAAATGCTCCACATCAACTTCATGCCATTGACGCTGCCGTAATAGTTGAACTGTTTGGTGAATCCAAGAATTGAAATCTACCAAATAGGTTTTATTCATTTGGCTTTATCGTCTTATACTGTTTAAATATTATTGATAATACAAATAAAAGAAAAGCACTCGCCACATCTTCAGGATTTTCTCAGCTAAATTTTAGCAATCTTCAGCATACTTCTCAGGAAAAATTAGCTTTGACATTTTAAAATTCTGTCATCTTAAATATGTTGACGAACTCCTATGTATAAGCGTCGTGTTCTCTTCATTCGCTGGATAATTCTGCTAATAAGCGGTTGCTTAGTTGCTCTATTGCTGGCATCTATTCCTGTAAATGCCCAATTACCTAATAATCAAGGGAAAATTGGCAGTTCTCCTAGTACCACTATCGGCGCACAGGAAATTATTTCGATGACACCTGTAAAACTCGATATTGCTAAAGTAACTCAAAAAGCACTAAAACAAGCATGGCAAGAAAGACAACCAGATTATTTAAGGCAACAAGCTAGGTTAGCAGGGATGTTAGTTGTAAGTGCGATCGCTTTAATCTTGGGATTATTTCCTTTTACTCGTGCTTGGGAAAAGACTGTCTTAGAATTACCTTTATTATTGGGTGTGTTACTAATTGCGATCGCAGCAGCTAAAGGGAGTGGCATTTTAGTTGATCGTACTTTAGAAACATGGCTACAACATCGCCAAATTTTGTCTCCACAGCAACTAGAAAGATGGTTATTACGGGCTAATAGTTTTACACCCATAATTAAAGGTGCGATCGCAACTATCTTAATTACAGCAGCAATTTTATTGGTTTTATCACAATTGGGTATTCCTTTAGCTCCCATACTTGCAGGGGCAGGTATTCTCAGTTTAGCTATTTCCCTGGGATCGCAGCGATTAATTGCCGATCTAATTAGTGGTATGTTGATTTTAATTGAAGACCAATATGCGATCGGTGATTTTGTTACTCTGAATGAAAATGCTTTTGGTAGGGTCGAACGTCTCAACTTGCGTGCTACTTCTATCCGTAACCGACAAGGTAATTTAATTACTCTTTCTAATAGCGATATCAAACAGGTTAACAATCTCTCCAAAGACTGGGCGCGAGCCAAATTATATATTCCCGTACATTATAGTGCTGATGTCGATCGCACTATTGAAGTTATTCAACAAGTAATTGACGAAATGAAAGCAGATAGTTTTTGGCACGATTTAATTGAGGAAGCAGAAGTACGGGGAGTAGAAGATATTGATGGTTATGGTGTTACTATTGGTGTGCGCTTTCAAACCAAACCAGGAGTATTTCGCAAAGTAATCCGCGAATGTCGTCGTCGTCTTAAACCAGCTTTTGATCAGGCTGAGATCCAATTTTCCGAACGTCCGATTTATCAGTCAATGCAGATGAGTGATTAATTCATAACTAATATTCCTAAATTGAAACCAGAAACACAATCCCATCTAATTTCAATCGTTACACTAAAGCAAATAGCTATTAGCAGACTATAGAGCAAAGTAAAACAATGCCACAAGATTTACTAACCGTCGGAGAATATTTAGCTAAACGCTTACAGGAAATTGGCATCAATCAAATTTTTGGTGTAGTAGGGGATTATGTCTTAGATTTAATGGATGTCTTGCTGCAAAATAATCTTCAGTTAATTGCTACTTGTAACGAACTCAATGCAGGTTATGCTGCTGATGCTCATGCTCGACTTAATGGAGTTAGTGTAGTTTGCGTTACCTATAATGTCGGCGGACTGAGTTTAGTTAATGCGATAGCAGGAGCTTATGCTGAATTAGTACCAACTATAGTAATTAGCGGTGCGCCTTCTACTGCTCAACAAAGACAAAATCTCTTGCTCCATCACACCGCAGTAGATTACAATCTGCAATTAGAAATATTTGAAAAAATTACTGTAGCTGCCGTCCGAATTACCAGTCCCACTCAAGCAGCCAGACAGATCGACTTGACTATAGCTGCTTGTTTGCGAGAGCGCAGACCGGTTTATCTTGAAATTCCTTCTGATATGGTGAATTTACCCTGTCCCGTATCGGAAACACCAGAACTACCTCCCAGTCCAATTATCGATCAGCAAGCTTTATCTGAAGCGGTAGAAGAAGCTATTGAACTATTGGAAAAATCTCAGCGTCCAGTGATTTTGGCAGGAGTAGAACTACATCGTTATGGTATTGCCAACTTACTGAGCAATTTACTCGATAAAACGGGATATCCTTTTGCTACAACTTTATTAGGTAAATCTATCCTCTCGGAAATGCATCCCCAATTTATTGGTAGTTATGCAGGAACTTTAAGTCAGGAATACGTCCGCCAGAGAGTCGAAACCGCCGACTGTATTTTATGCTTGGGGGCTTTTATGTCAGATATTAACTTGGGTGGTTTTACCGCTCAATTGCCCGAAATTAAACTGATTAATGCTAACTCTGACAAAGTTAAAATCAAACATCACTTTTATCATCCTGTATCTCTACCCGCTTTCATGACGGGTCTAACTGACAAGCTTCAGTTTAAGCAATCCGAACTATTAGACATTCAACCAGCAAAAAATGGTTTATCTAAAAAATTTGAGCTTAAAAAAGAGCAAAAACTGACTAATATCAGATTTTATAATCGTATTAATCGTTTTATCTCTGAATTGCCAGGAGAGTCAATCGTAATTGCTGAAACTGGAGATGCTTTAATTGCCACCATCGATTTGGTACTTTATGGCAATACAGAATATATTGGACAAGCATTATATACTTCTATCGGTTATGCCGTTCCTGCCTGTTTAGGAGCAGCGATCGCCGCACCCCAACGCCGACCAATTGTTTTAGTAGGTGATGGAGCATTTCAAATGTCTTGTCAGGAGTTATCTACCATTATCAGACATCAACTCAATCCTATATTCTTTTTAATTAACAACGACGGTTACAGTATTGAACGAGCCATTCATGAAGGTTCTTATAACGATATTCAACCTTGGAAATATCACCAACTTCCTGAAATTTTTGGTAATAGTTGGAGTTGTGAGGTCAAAACTGAAGGAGAATTAGAACAAGCTCTAGAAAAAGCCAAATTACTAAGCGATCGCCTTTCTTTAATTGAAATTCATTTAGATCGTCTCGACTATTCCCTAGGGGTCAAACGATTGGGAAAAGCCATCAAAGAAAAGCGATCGCTCGATAACAGTGAACAGTGAACATTAAATGGTAAATGAAAAACATGGTTGCACAAACTAAACAACTTGATGCTCAACACTGGGGAGGTGGTATTATTTTAATCGGTATTATTTTAGGTGCGATCGGTAATCTTCGACAAGCCAAACCTTCTCCTCTTACCCCTGATACTAAATCCGATTGACAAAATATACCTTTATTAATCTTGTAAAAGTAGTTGTAACTCTTCTGACTTCTGACTTCTGACTTCTGACTTACATCACCTTAAAGTGACCTATGAGAACAGGATTTAGTATGATAAGTATATGGAAATGGTAACGGGGTTTAGAGGAATTTAAGTTTTAGAGGGCAAACAGGGTAATTGTACTGTTACTTGAGTACCAACACCAACCTGAGAGGATGACTCAATACTCAACTCTCCGTCGTGGGCTTCGACAATGCGTTTGACGATCGCTAATCCCAACCCATTCCCCATCTGTTTAGTCGTGTAGAAGGGTTTGGTTAAATTGGAAAGTACTTCTGGAGGAATTGGCTCGCCATGATTGTGAACTTGAAGCTGAACTCGATGGGGAATTACTTCTCGCACTATAATAATAACGGTTTCCCCTTGATTGACAGCTTCAAAGGCATTGGTAATTAAGTTAATTAGCACTTGTTTTAACTTGTCCCGATCGCCTAAAATCCTCACAGACAAGGAACTAGGAATAAATTTAAGTTGTTTTCCTACTCCACAGGGCATACTTTTAAGAGGAGCGAGCATTTCGGTAATAAAATCGTTGAGTTCTAAGGGCGATCGCTTTAAAGTTTGGGGTTTGGCATAGAGTAAAATCTGATTGAGTAAGCGTTGCAAACGCTCTGCTTCTGCCAAAGCTAATGTTAGATATTCTTGAAATCTGGGGGCAAGTTCGAGGCGTTTGAAGGAATTTAAGCCCATTAAAACTGTAGTTAGCGGATTTCGCACTTCATGGACGATGGTAGCTGCTAATTCGCCGATTTCTGCCAATCTTGCCAGGGCTTTTTCTGCTTGTTTGAGAGGGGTAATATCAGTGATGACGGTTAATAGACAGAGTTTATCGCTTAATTGAATGATTTCTGCGGAAAATAAGCCGCTAAACATTTCTCCAGACTTGCTACAGAATTCAAACTCGTAGTTAGATAGATTTCCTTGGGTTTGGAGTAATTGTTTGACTCTTTCTCTGTCTTCTGGTTTCGCCCAAATTGCTAGTTCGAGCGCACTATGTCCGATGGCTTCAGTTCGGCTGTAACCAAACATTTGCAACCAACTCTGGTTAACTTCGATATAGCATCCATTATCGAGAGTACTTAAGGCGATCGCGTCGGGAGAAGCACGAAAGGCAGTGGCAAACTTTTCTTCGGAAATTTGTAAGGCTTCTTCTGCTTGTTGCCGTTCCATCTCCGCAGCAGCACGAGCAGCAAAAATCTCTAACAAAGCCCTATAGCGGGTTTCGTTATCCATCGGGCGATCGTCTAAAACTGCCAGGTGTCCTAAAAGTTCACTTTTGGAGTTGAATAAAGGAATACCTGCATAGCTTTGGGCTGATAAAGTAACTAATTCTCGCTCCTGGGGAAATAAAGACTGTATTTGTTCGGGATAATATTGACAAGCCTTACCATTAACCACTGCTTCGCAGGGAGTACCCTGTAAATCGTACTCAAAGTTTTCGCCAAAATCATTCCCATTCCAAAAAGCAAAGGCGCGAACTCGCATCGGTGGAGAATCTAAACATTCACTAATGAAGGCATAACGGACATTTAAAGCTTCTGCTAAAGAACTAACTAAAGAGCGAAAAAAATCTTTTCCCGTTACCGAAGCCGTACCCTTGACGATTAAGCGCAGTATTTTTTCCGAGCGTTGGCGTTCGAGAACTTCAGCTTGCAGTTGCTGGAGAATTTTTCCTCGCTCGATCGCGTAGTGAATGACTCGTACCAATACATCAGTAGAGATGTTTCCTTTAACTAAATAATCTTGCGCTCCTCGTGCTAAGGCTTGTAAAGCAATTTCGCGATCGTCCGTTCCCGTTAACACCACAATAGGTACATCTGGGGCTACAGTTTGGATGCGAGTAATAGTCTTTAATCCTTTAGAGTCGGGAAGAGAAATATCTAATAAAACTACTGCAAAACTTGAATTACTAAGAATTTCTAGGGCTGACTTAAGAGACTTGGTGGCAACGATTTCCCATGGTTCAGCTTCTGCTTTTTCTAACATTTCGATCAGCAAATAAGCATCGACAGAGTTATCTTCAACGAGTAACACAGGAATAGAAGTAACCATATAACAATTACTAAATAGCTAGAAGTCAGCAAATTGCAATAAATCTGACTCTGGTTTTTGATGACGACGCAAATAAGCGCGAATTCTGGCTAATAACTCTTCAATACTAAATGGTTTAACTACATAATCGTCTGCACCTGCATCTAATCCAGTAAGGCGATCGCTAATGTCATCCTTAGCAGTGATAAAAATTACTGGTATTAAATTATTAGTAGCTCTCAAACGGCGACAGATTTCCAAACCCGATAACTCTGGTAACATCCAATTTAGTTTCTGAAACTCTTACCCATAAATTTAAGTCAATTTGTTTTAAATAGAGAAAAATGTCAATAATTGTTCATTGTCCATTGAAAAAAACAATGAACTTGATAAGCGATCGCTCATCAAGTTAAACTAGTTCATATTTAGCATGTTGCTGAATTAGCTTGGCGATTAAACCAGTCCATCCTGTTTGATGAGAGGCTCCAATTCCTGCGCCATTATCTCCATGAAAGTATTCATAAAATAAAATTAAATCCTGCCAATAAGGGTCTGTTTGGAGTTTTTCAGTGCCACCGTATACAGGTCGTTTGAGGTCAGAATTCTTTAAGCAAATCCCGATGAGTCGTTGGGAAATTTGCGAGGCTACTTCCCAAAGATTCAACCAATTACCTGAACCTGTAGGACATTCGACTTTAAAATCATCCCCTAAATAATGGTGCAACTGTTGTAGAGATTCAATTATTAAGTAATTAACTGGCATCCAGACAGGACCTCGCCAGTTAGAATTACCGCCAAATAAACCACTACTGGATTCTGCGGGTTCGTAACTTACTCGATTTTTAGTGCCGTTGACATAAAAAGTATAAGGATTGTCTTTATGAAAGCGAGATAAAGCACGAATACCATAATCACCAAAAAATTCCTTTTCATCGAGAAGTTTTGCTAAAATGCGCCGTAATTTATCTTCTGGTTCAAAGCGATTTAAAGTAACATAACATAGTCCTAACATTCTTCTCGCACCTGAGCCTTTAGTTTCCATACAGGCAACATTTTTCTTTAAGTCAGGACGATTGGGAGCAATCGGAAAAAGTTGGTTTTTCCACTCGGGCGATTAGCCCTTCGGGCT
>CAYMWC010000167.1:0-12756 GCA_964393695.1 uncultured Pleurocapsa sp. | reverse complement strand
AATCGCGAAGACCGTCGAGATAATAGAGAAGATCTTGGCGATCGCCAACAAACAAAACTAAAATTACAAAACCTGGAAAATCATATTAATTCCCTTAGTCGAGAACAAGCCCAAAATATTATTTTCCAAGCAATCTGCTCATCAGATTTGTTTAGTTAGGGTTTACTGAAAAATTACCCACTACCTACTACCCAATACCTACTACCTACTACCTACTTACCCACTACCTTATCCTAATGAGTGCAAATTTTTTAGAAAGCATTAATATGGCAACCAAAACCCTCTTTACCAATAAACTAAGAAGTGGTTTGACGATGCTAGGAGTAATAATTGGTAATGCTTCGGTCATCGCGATGGTTGCAGTGGGACAAGGGGGACAGAGATATATTAATCAGCAATTTGAGTCGTTGGGAACAAATGTTTTATTTGTTAGCCCTGGTGTAGACCAAAGAGGCCCTCAAGCAGGAGTAGTGCAAGCTAATACTCTAGTACTGGAAGATGCCGAGGCGATCGCCCAGGAAGTTCTGGCCATAACTGCTGCTGCCCCAGAAAAAAGCGAACGTTTGCGAGTTACTTATGGTAGCAAAGAGACTCAGGTAACTATTACTGGTACAACCCCAGAATATCCTATCGTTAGAGATGCGCAAGTTACTCAGGGAGAGTTTTTTAATATATTAGATGTTCAAACGAGCGATCAGGTAGCTGTATTAGGCAGTGACACCGCCCGTACTCTTTTTGGCGAACAAAACCCTCTGGGTCAAAAAATTCGGATTCGCAACCTCGGCTTTAAAGTCATTGGAGTGATGGCGGAAAAAGGCGCATCTTTGGGACAAAACCAAGATGAGATAGTATTTATTCCGATTATGATAATGGCAAGTCAAATTACAGGACAAGAAGCCAATAGCAATAGCCCTACTCTCCAGTCAATTTCTGTGGCGACTAAAAATCCTGAGAGGTCCAGTGCTGCACAATATCAAATTACTAATCTTTTGCGTCTGCGCCATAATCTTATTAAAAGCGAAGATGATTTTACCGTCCGTAGTCAACAAGATTTAATGGCAACCGCCAATCGCGTCTCTGATATTTTAGTTATAGTCTTGGGCGCAACCGCAGGTATTTCTCTAGTAGTCGGTGGTATTGGCATTATGAATATTATGCTCGTATCGGTGGTTGAACGTACCAAAGAAATCGGCTTACGCAAAGCATTAGGGGCAACTGGTAGCGATATTTTAATTCAGTTCACCATTGAGGCAATTATTTTATCTACCGTTGGTGGCTTAATTGGTATTGGTTTGGGTGTCGGAGGCACAATAGCTGTAGCGACTCTCACTCCCTTAGAAGCTGTAGTTAGTTTTCAGGCAATCTTCATCGCCCTGACTGTTTCTGGGGCAATTGGTTTGTTTTTTGGTGTTTTTCCTGCTCGTAATGCAGCACAGCTAGATCCGATTATTGCTTTAAGAAGTTAAATCAGATGATATCTAACTTCTTTAATAATTCCAATAGTTCTGCTTCAGTTAATTGAGGAATACCCAGTTTTTCAGCTTTAGCTAATTTGGAGCCAGGATTTTCTCCTATTAATAAATAATCAGTTTTTTTGCTGAGTGAACCTATTACTTTTCCTCCTGCTTGTTCGATTAATTTTGTAGCTTCATTGCGCTTTAAACTAGGAAGTGTTCCTGTGAGGACAAAAGTTCTTCCTGCTAAAGCTTGATCAAGTTGATTATTATCATGATTAGAAGAATCTTTAGCATTAGAAAACTGTAATTCGACTGTTTGTAATTGTTGGATCAAAGCTTGATTTGCTGGTATTCTTACCCATTCAAAAACTGATTGTGCAATTTCTTCGCCGATACCATAAACTGCTTCAATAGATTCAAAAGATGCCTGGGATAATTGTTCAATTGTAGGAAAACTTGCTGCTAATATTTTGGCATTGACATTACCGACATAACGGATACCCAAACCATATAATATTCTGTCGTAAGTTTGGTTTTTAGACACAGCGATCGCTCTAACTAAATTCTCCGCTGATTTGCTTCCCATCCCTTCTAAACTGGCAATCTGTTCAACAGTAAGAGCATATAAATCTGCAACAGATTTAACTAAATTATTGTTAATTAATAGTATGGCAATTCTTTCTCCTAACCCCCGAATATCCAAAGCATTGCGAGATGCCCAATGAATAATACTCCCTCGTAAAATTGCAGGACAAGAAATATTGACACAACGGGTAACAGCTTCGTTTTGCGGACGGACTAGAGGAGAATTACATTCAGGACAATGAGTTGGCATTTGGTAGGGAACAGTACCAGAAGGACGTAAATCAGTTAAAACCTTGACAACTTCGGGAATAATTTCCCCTGCCTTGCGAACAATAACCGTATCGCCAACCCGAATATCCAATTCCGTAACGCGATCGCTGTTATGTAGAGTTGCTCTTTGTACAGTTGTACCTGCTAAATGTACAGGTTGCATAATTGCCATTGGCGTAACAGCACCAGTCCTTCCCACATTAACGATAATATCTTTAACCGTTGTTGAGGATTCTTCGGCTGGATATTTAAGCGCGATCGCCCAACGGGGAAATTTTTGGGTAAATCCTAGTCTTCGCTGAAGTTGATAATCGTTAAGTTTTACTACTACCCCATCAGTCATGTAGGGTAAATTTTTTCTCCCCGTATCCCATTCCTCAAAATAGGCTGCTACTTCTGCCAAAGATTGACACAGCTTACGGTTAGGGTTAACCAGAAATCCCATTTGTTGCAGTAATTCCAAAGATTGCCATTGATTTGAGGGCGCAAGCCTTTCGCCCCTAATGCCTTCAGCAATATGTAAAGTATAAGCAAAAAAATTAAGTTGACGTTGAGCAACAATTTTAGAATCAAGTTGCCGTAATGTACCAGCAGCAGCATTACGAGGATTGGCAAATAAAGCCTCTCCTAATTTATTTCGTTCTTGATTGATTTGTTGAAACACAGCCAAAGGTAAAAAAGCCTCACCTCTGACTTCTACCCTGAAGGGAGGATTCCCTAAACTTAATTTAAGAGGAATAGTCCGAATAGTTTTAATATTTTGGGTAATTTCTTCCCCTGTCACCCCATCCCCACGAGTTGCACCCCGAACTAAAATACCCTCTTCATAAGTAAGAGCGATCGCGCTACCGTCTATTTTTAGTTCACAGACATATTGGAAATCAGGAATATCTTCTAGTTGTCTTTGCCAGCGAGTTTCCCATTTAGCTAGTTCTTGCAAGCTAAAAGCATTTTCTAGACTATATAGCGGTATATTATGTTTTACTGAGGTAAATTTTGAGGCTGGCTGCTCTCCTACCCGTTGTGTCGGACTATCAGCAGTTACCAACTCTGGATATTCTGTTTCTAAATCTTGTAGCTGGCGATACAGTTGATCATAGACCGCATCTTCCATAATCGGATTGTCTAAAACGTAATAGGCATATCCCGCTTTTTGTAGTTGTTCTCTCAGTTGAGCAACTTTTTGTTTTATTTCTGAAGTTACAGTCATACTTTTGTTGATTACAATTCACCTACAGCATAAAACCGCCATTAATAATATTTTTAGCTCAAAGCTATTTTACATTTATTATTTATAAACAGTTATCAATAATAAAGTGATCGCGCTAACAGCCAAAACGAGCGATTAAAACTCAAGTCGGATTAATAGCGATCACAAATAAAGTGAAAATATTCAGAGTTAATGAAATGGACAAATATTTGAGCGTGGTAAAGTTTAGCGAGAAAACCTTAAGTTTAGAATAATTTATTATTTAAAAATGGCGGGAGGCGGATTTGAACCACCGACCTTCGGGTTATGAGCCCGACGAGCTACCAGACTGCTCTATCCCGCGACGCTTTGGCTAGCATAACATAGTTTTTTGTCAAAAAGCAATTTTAATTATTTAACTGTTCGCTGTTCGCCCAATAAAGTTACTATATGTTAAGTTAAATTTTATAAAGATTTAAGTTTATTGTAAGTTTGAAGAGGAGAGCTTCATGGCGTTAGAAATTCCTGAGTCGATCAAAATCTGGTCACAGTTCGGTCATCCTATATTAATGTGGGTACTATTGGGTCTTACTGTTTACGCTTTATACTTAGGAGTCCAAAGTTCTAAAATTCGGAGTGCAGACAAAGAAACCAAAAAGGAATTAATCAAGAAAAACTTTGCTCAAAGACACCACAAAATTGGCTCAATTCTGCTAGCTTTGATGGTTTTGGGCAGTATAGGTGCTATGGCAGTTACCTATATTAATAATGGTAAATTGTTTGTTGGGCCTCATCTTTTGGCAGGGTTAGGGATGACTGCTTTAATTGCTGTATCTGCGTCTTTAGTACCCTATATGCAAAAAGGTAACAATTTAGCTCGTAGTACCCACGTTTCTCTTAATATTTTGCTGTTGGGCTTATTCGGTTGGCAAGCAATTAGTGGGATGCAAATTGTCAAAAAAATTGTAGACCGTATGATCTCGCAAGTTAATTAATAAAAATCAAGGAAGAAAGAGTTTAATCCTTCTTCCTGGGTTTAATTTAACTTAAAGACTCTAGATAATCTCGAATTAAGTTTCTCCGTCGTGGTTGGCGTAATTTCTGTAACGCTTTGGCTTCTATTTGCCGTACTCGTTCACGAGATAATTCCAAACAACGTCCAATTTCCGCTAAAGAAAAAGGTTTTTCGCCGCCAAAACCAAAACGCATCTGAATTACTTCCCGTTCACGACTAGTTAGTTCTGATAACAGATAATGTAAATCTTTTTGTAAAGATTCGCGCATTAGAGTTTCTTCAGGAGAAGCACTTTCAGTTTCCAATAAATCACCCAACTCTGTATCCTTTTCTTTCCCGACTTTGATTTCTAAAGAAACAGAACGTGGGACACGAAGAAGGACTTCACGGATTTGAGCAGCAGTCATATCTAGCTCTTTAGCTAGATCTTCAATCCTAGGAGTGCGTCCTTTTTCCTGAGAAATTTTGCGCTGGGCTTTTTTGATTTTGTTGAGTTTTTCAGTAATATGAACAGGTAGACGTATAGTTCGGCTTTGAGTTGCGATCGCTCTAGTAATTCCTTGACGAATCCACCAGTAAGCATAAGTACTAAAACGATACCCTTTAGTGGGATCAAATTTCTCAACTGCTCTTTCTAAACCTAGAGTACCTTCTTGGATTAAATCCAATAATTCTAAACCACGATTTTGATATTTTTTAGCGACAGAAACCACAAGACGTAAATTTGCCTTGATCATGTGTTCCTTGGCGCGGATGCCGTTTTTTTGAATTTTGTCTAACTCTTTAACATCACAGCCAACAACTTCTGACCAAGCCTGTTTACCTTGAGCAAGATGCTCTCGTAGTTCAGAAATTTCCATCCCCAAGGCTCTAGACCAACGTTTCATCGAAGGACGATGACTTAGTTGAGTCACAAGGCGATCGTGTACATCAACTAGCTTAATAAATTCTTGCAGAGTTGTGTTACCAGCTTGGGCAGCTTTAGCACGTTGTTCTAAAATTTGAATATGGCGTTGAACTTTTTGAGCTTCCGAAACTTCCTCATCTCTTTCTAATAGAGGAACTCTGCCTATTTCTTGTAAATATAATCTAACCAGATCAGTAGTAGTCCTACTGCCTCTACGAGAAATATTTTCTAGATCTACGCCTTCTAAATCAAGTTCTACCAGTTCATCTGGCAACTTATCAGAACCATCATCATGGGCTTCTAAATCAAGATTAATATCGGGGGTGAAAGAATTATCTCCTTCGGTTTCAACGTATGAAGAACTTGCAAGCATAGCGATCTCTTAATGACGACTCCAGTGAAGGTTGAGATTTGAGCAGGGCTTCTGCTCTCAAAGCAATGAAAGATGAATAAAGAGGGAAATGGAAACAGTTATACTACTGAAGTAGTTTTTTATTTCTCATCCTTGATCCTTCATCCCTCATCCTTTCGTTGACTCCCTCCTCTTTGAATAGATTGCCCAATTCCTCATCAAAAAAAACATAACTGAAGTTTTTTTTCGCTATTTTCAATTTTATGGGTCTATTCTCAGTGATAACGAGATTGGCTGATGTTATCAAAATCACATTGATTTTGAGGGAGTCGATAAATATTGCTTTCTGGTGTGAGGAAGAATATGTTTAATCAAAAGTTCCCGATTGGAGTAAAACTGTTATATTTCTTAACTTAATAATTACTAATTACTGATTAGGCTTGATTGATTTGCTCTTTTGCTCTTCTGCTTACTGATAACTGTTTTATCTAAGTTTTTGTTTAATAAAGCCTATTAACTGGTTAAACTGTTTCTTCAACTGTTCTGATTCTTGTTCTAGTTTGGCGACTTTTAGCTTTAACAGCTCAATTTCAGAAGTTAAAGCGGAAGTTTCAGAAACAGCTAAAACACTAGATGTTGGAGATAAGCTGCCTGTGATGACACTTTGAGGCTGTTTTTTGGCTTTCATCATCGCATCCCGAATCGCGTCAACTAATTGTTCGCGATCAAAAGGCTTTTCGACAAAGGAAAAGTACTGGAAAGGTTCAGATATTTTATCTGTAACTTCTTCCTTGCGACCAGACATTAATACTAAGGGAATTGAACGAAATTTTTGCTGTTTTTGAATCTCCTGGTATACTTCCCACCCACTCATTTTTGGCAGCAGAAAATCTAGCATGATTAGATTAGGATTGGCGGTTCTAATCAAATTGAAACCTTCTAGACCATCTTTAGCCTCAATAACTTCAAAGTTGCCCTCTGGCAACATATCTTTGACTCTCATTCTAATGACTTTACTGTCGTCAATAACTAGAATTTTGTGGGTTGACACGATTTAATCCTCAACGGTTAACTCCTCATGCCTGAGGTTGACTAGACTGACTACGGCAGTTAGTTGGTTTACAAGCTTAGAGTTCCCTTTTAAATTACTAAAATAACAGGAAAGAACATCTAAATCACAATTATTTTTGTATTTTATTTAAGGCATTAACTCGTTAAGCAGTTTTATAGAATAGCATTCTAGTAGGCTTTAGACCAAATCGTGCTTAGAGGATCTGCATCTGTAGCTATCGGCAATACTGTGTAATTTGTATAAGCTTTTAAAGCCATAGTGCATAAATATGGGACATTTAACCTAGAGATAGATACGACTTTAAAATAAACTGATAATTAGCGATGCCCCGCGTCAAATCTCGTCCCAAACTAACTGTTCCAGCCACAACTGCCAAACTATGGATTTTGTTGGTAGGGGTTAATCAATACCAGGATGAAGATAATTTATCTTCCTTGCAATATTCCGCTTTAGATTGTCAGGGGTTAGGAGAAGCACTCAAGGAGGCGATCGCGAGTTTTCCTGAGAAAGAAGTAATTATTCATCACGATTTTGTTAGTCAGCGTCCTCAAGTTGGAGATGTTCAAAATAGCCTACTACATGTTGTTAATTCGGCCGGTGTTGAAGATACGATTCTGTTTTATTTTTCAGGACATGGTATTTTAGATCCTCAGAGTCAACAGGTTGTCTTGTGTCTGGCTGATACTAACACTAAACAATTACTAACTACAGGCTTACCCTTAAATACTTTATTAAAACAGCTAAGTAACTGCAAAGCTAGTCAGCAGTTGATTTGGTTAGATGCTTGTCATAGTGGCGGGATGACCTTACGGGGGACAGTTAAAGAATCCTCAGTCGATCCTAGTTCTCAGTTAGTTGAGGTATTACGTCATAAAGCTGCCGAAAGCAAAGGTTTTTATGCTTTGTTATCCTGTGATCAAACTCAACAGTCCTGGGAATTTCCTGAATTGGGACATGGGGTATTTACTTATTATTTAATGCGCGGTTTGCGTGGGGAAGCTGCTGATTCTCAGGGAATTATTGAAGCGGATGCTTTGTATCAATATGTTTATCATCAGACCTTGCGCTACATTGATAAAACTAATCAACAGATACGCTTAATCAACCAACAAAAGAGTAGTCGAGGAGAACGCCGACTACAATCAGAATATCCTTTGCAGACTCCTAAGAGAATTGTGGAAGGCTTTGGCAAGGTGGTTTTAGGCAGGCGATCGCACTGTAGTTTAGAGACTAATCCACGTCAGGCGTTAGTGGTTGATGGCGGATTGAAGGCTAACCGTACTACTTTAGCTTTAAGTCAAGTGTTACAGAGTGCAGGGGGATTTAAGTTAAGATATTTTCCTCAAACTAACGAACCTTGGTCAAAGGTGAAAAATGCCATTATCAACTGTTTAAATTCTCAGGTACAGGTTAAAACCAATGCGGAAATTACCACTGCTTTGCTTTATTTGCGAGGGCAAATTGAAACTACTGAGGCTGGGGAATCGTGGTTGATTTTAGGGGATGGGATTCGTTTATCTCGTTCTTGGTTGAGAAAAATTCTCAAGGATTCTCGTGCTGTTCAGCAGATTGTGATTTTAGACTGTCCTGGGGAACTTTCTTTAGAGGAATGGGTAGAAGATTTGCAATTGGAAGCGGAACGAGGACAGTGTTTGATTGCTGCTAATTCTCCTCTTAATGCTTCTCAACAGTTTATTGATGCCTTATTGGAAACTCTACAAAATGCCGATGCCCAAACAGAATTAACTGTAGCAGCCTGGATTACTCAATTACAAATTGCTTTAGCAGGAACAGGTATTGTCCTCCAAGTTTGGTTATCAGGTACTCAGGGGGTAATTGACATTCTACCTGCTAAAAATGGGGTAGCGGAACATCTGTCAATCTTAGATTTGGGGATCTGTCCCTATATGGGTTTGCAGGCTTTTGGAGAAGATCATGCTGAGTATTTTTATGGTCGAGAAGTCTTAATCCAGAAATTATTAAACCAAATTAACCACAATCTTAGTATGGCGGTGGTAGGTGCTTCTGGCAGTGGTAAATCTTCCGCCGTTCAAGCAGGGTTAATGGCACAACTGAGACAGGGTAAACAAATCCCAGGCAGCGATCGCTGGTGGTTGGGATGTTTTCGTCCTGGGGATAAACCGATTCAAACTTTGGCTAGATTATTAACTGATTCTAGAGGCAAAGAGTCTCAAGCTCAAGAACAACTCAAAATTGAGGGATTACTTTATCAAGGAGTCGAAGGATTTGTTTGCTGGTTAAGAACTCGTACTGAACCGATGGTTTTACTGGTGATCGATCAGTTTGAGGAATTGTTTACTCTGACTGGGGTAAGTGAACGTCAGGAGTTTCTGGAGTTAATTTTAGGCGCAATTAAATATGCAGGCGATCGCTTTAGGTTGGTTTTCACGATTCGGGCGGATTTTGTAGCTACTTGTTTAGAAATTCCTGAATTAGCCCAGATTTTACAAAAAAGTAGTGTTTTAGTCCCTCCTTATTTGACAGAAGCGGATTATCGCAGTGCCATTGTTAAACCAGCTAAACAGGTAGGCTTAAAAGTTGAACCTGGTTTAGTAGAAGTCTTATTACAAGATTTAGATCGTTCCGCAGGTGATTTACCCCTTTTACAATTTGCTTTGCAACAATTATGGGAACATCGCGATAATGGCAAATTAACCCTCAAAGCCTACCAAGAATTAGGCGGTATTAAAGGCGCACTGGAAAGACAAGCACAGGCAGTATACGATAGTCTTGATCCTGAATCTCAAGATTGTGCGCGCTGGATTTTCCTCAACTTGACTCAATTGGGAGAAGGCACAGAAGATACTCGTCGGCGAATTACTAAATCAGATTTAGTCGTATCGAAATATCCAGAGAAATTAATTGATGAGACTCTGCGCATTCTGACTGATGCCAAATTATTAGTAGTCAATCTCGATGATGGTAGCAACTTGGGACAAAGCCGTAGTGCCGATCATCCCCCAGAAGACGATGAACTATTCCTCGAAGCTATGCGTCAGCAAGCGACTGTAGAAGTTGTTCATGAAATTTTGATCCGTCATTGGTCAACCTTGCGTTGGTGGTTAGAAGAAAATCGGAGTAGATTGCGATCGCAACGTCAGATTGAACAAGCGACACTTTTATGGCTTCAAAAAAATAAACACCCTGATTTTCTTTTACGAGGTGTCCGTTTAGCCGAAGCGGAAGAGGTTTATATTAATTATGCCGATGAATTATCGGATACAGCCACAGAATTTGTTACTGCCTGTATTGATGCTAGACTCGCAGAAGAACAGGAAACTAAGAAACGTTTACGTAAAGCCCAGTTAACTGCTACCGCATTGGGTATTTTGGGTTTAGCTGCTACTGCTTTTGGTGTGACTGCCTATCGTCAGCAATTAATTACTCAACTTGAGAATATTAATAGTTTCAATGCTGTCGCCGAAGCGCAATTATTATCGAATCAACAGTTAGAATCTTTGACTACTAGTCTGAAAGCAGGTCAAAAATTTCAGCAGATTAATAGTTTAGATAAAGTATTAGTAGGTAAAGAAAATTGGTCAGAAACTAAATTTAAAACAGCAGCTACTTTACAACAGTCTGTTTATGGTAGTCAGGAATTACAACGCCTTGAAGGTCATAGTCAACAAATAAATGCTGTTAGTTTTAGTAAAGATGGTCAATTAATTGCAGGAGTTGGTGACGATCAAAGTATTATTATTTGGAATAAAAATGGGGATTTAATTAAAACTTTAACTGGCAATAAAACAAAACTAAATCCTCTTACTATTAATCTAAACAATAATAATCAGCAAATAGACAATCCGACTAAAAAACAGGAAGATAAAACTTACTTAGTATCTACTATTGGTGACAAGAGAGTTGAACTAAGATCAAAATCTAATCAGCAATTAATTAATTCTTACGATCATACAGAACCAGTTAATCGTGTTAGCGTTAGTCCTGATGGTAAATTGTTGGCCACTGCCACCATCGATGGTAAAATCCATATTTGGAGTCAAGATGGAATGTTGCAACAAACTTTAAATGGACATACGGGGTCAGTATTAGATGTTAAATTTATTCCTGGTAAAATTAAAGGCGATCGCTATCAATTTATTTCTACTGGAGTGGATAAAACTGTAAGAATTTGGCAAGTATTTAACCGTTATTCTCTTCAAGCTGAAACTATTTATAGTGTTGCTGTTTCTCCCACCGATACTAATACTTTTGCTGCTGCTAATTGGGATGGTCAAATTAAAATTTGGCGTACTAATTCTGATGGTACACAAACGCTAATTCGTACTATAGCAGGACATAATGATATTATTTCACAAATTAAATATAGTCCCGATAGCAAGTTAATTGCTTCTGCTAGTTGGGATAAAACTATTAAACTTTGGAATGCAAAAACAGGGAATTTAGTTAATACTTTAATAGGACATAAAAACGGCATTAATACTATTACTTTTAGTCCTGATGGTCAGACTTTAATTTCTGGTGGTGAAGATAAAACAATTGAAATTTGGGATTTAGCAAACAACCCCAAACTAATTAAAACTTTAAAAGGACATACTGATAGTATTAAAACAGTTACGGTTAGTCCTGATGGGAAATTAATTGCCTCGGCTGGCTATGACAACACAATTAAACTTTGGAACAATACAGGAAAACTATTACAAACTATTAATGCTCATAATTTAGCTATTACTTCCTTACAATTCACTCTCGATAGCAAAACCCTTGCCTCTGCTAGTTCCGATAATACTATTAAACTCTGGTCAATTCAAAACTCAGGTAAAACCAACAAGTTATTACATACCCTCACAGGACATCAAGACGGTGTAACTACTATTAATTTTAACTCCGATGGTACAGTTTTAGCTTCAGGAAGTGGCGATCGCAATATTAAACTTTGGGACACCCAAACAGGAGAGTTAATTAAAAACTTGCGTGGACATACCAGTCAAATTAACAGTTTGGCTTTTAGTAGCGATGACCAGTTTATTATTAGTGGCGAAGAACAACAAGGTTTATTTTGGTGGAATTTAGATTTAAGTAATCTTTTATCTCAAGGATGTGCAGTGCAGTCATGCCGTTAAATTTGTCGCCCATAACCAAACATTCCATTACCAATTAATTCTCTGTTGTTTTAAAACAGTATGTTTGGCAATCATCTCAAAATCGCGATCAACATGATAAAGAATTAAATTATTTTCTATGGCAATAATAGCGATCGCGCAGTCTATATTACTACGAATAGTAATGCCTTGACATCGTAATTCAAAATACAATCTGGCTGCATTTTCCCAGATTGAATTATAGTCAGGGTCAAAATTATTTTGATTTTCTAAATATAAACTAAGCTTATTCCATTCTGCTTCATTTTTACACCCTTGCAAAAGCTCCATCTTGGTAAAAATTGGCAAATAATAGCTGTGATCAGCAATAATAGTTTTTAATTTAGCTGCCTTAGATTTTGATTTGTCACGGAAAACTTCAATCCAAACCGAAGTATCAATCAACAACATATCGATTACTTCTTACTGTATCTGTATTAAAATCTTCAACAAACTCAATGACCGTTGAAGCTGGTTTGATTGCCCGTGAAATGTTGGATCGGGGAGAAATTAAACGTCTAGGAGTATTGTGTCCTCCAGCTTTGTGCGATCAGTGGCAAAAAGAACTAAAAGAAAAATTTAATATAGATGCGGTGGTAATTCGTTCTGGTACAGTTGCCAAATTAGAGCAAAATCTACCATCCAATAGCAGTCATATATTTAGTTATTATCCCCATATTATTGTCAGTTTGGATTACGCTAAAAGCGATAAGCCTGACGGCATGGCTTCGCAACGCCGTAGGTCGAGTTTTTTAGCTCATTGTCCCGATCTGGTAATTGTAGATGAAG
>CAYMWC010000166.1:0-12935 GCA_964393695.1 uncultured Pleurocapsa sp. | reverse complement strand
GCCGCTTCTCGTGCCACATCCGTACCGTTTTGCCCCATCGCAATGCCGATATTTGCGGATCGTAAGGCGGGAGCATCATTTACACCATCCCCTGTGACGGCAACAATTTCGCCGATGTCTTTGTAAGCTTGCACCAATCGTAATTTGTGTTCAGGGGACATCCGCGCAAACACTAAGCCGAAGCGGTATTTCACAACTTGCCGCAGTTGGGCATCGGAGAGATGTCCCATGCCCTCACCCGTGACCACGCGCACCTGGTCGCTGACTAGTCCAATTTGGCGAGCGATCGCTTCAGCAGTCAGTCCATAATCACCCGTTACCATCGTTACTTTGATGCCTGCTTGATGGCATTGGGCGATCGCTTTCGGTACTTCCTCGCGGGGTGGATCGAACATGGCAACTAGACCCATAAAGATCAGATCCTGCTCTAAATCCTGTGCTTTCAGATTGAGCAATTCCTGCCCACCTCTTCGCGCCGCCAGTCCTAACACCCGAAATCCTTGTCTTGCTAAATCATCATTTGCCTCAACAACTTCATCCCAATAATCGTGGGTCAACTCCTGAGTCTCGCCATCGCGCAAAATCAAGTAACAATGTTTCAGAACTTCCAATGGTGCGCCTTTGGTAAAAGCAATATTTGGAAATTCACTGGACCATAACTCTGAAGATTGCCAATTCAACACCACCGTCATCATCAGACGACGAGAATCGAAAGGAATTTCCCGTAAGCGTGGATACTGCTTTTGGAGATTTTCTAAATTCAGTTCTGCTTTTGCCGCCGCTACTAACAAAGCTGCCTCAGTCGGATCGCCAATTTCTTGCCAACGACTAGGAGCATTGAGATGCACCAGACGGGCATTAGAACAAAGTGCTGACCCGATCAGCAAAACCTTGGCTTTCCAAGCAATTTGGGAATCAGAGGGAATGTTGACCTTGCCATTAGTAGGATCGTAACCTGCACCTGTGATTTCAATCAGTGCTTTAGTTAGTGCGTCTGGATCGAGTTCAGTATTAGCAGGATCTGCTTGAGTTTGCGGTTGACGAGGTATCCAGAGATAGCGCACCGTCATTTCATTTTTGGTTAATGTGCCAGTCTTGTCCGTGCAAATCACAGTGGTAGCACTGAGGGTTTCCACTGCCGAGAGTCGCCGCACCAGGGCATTGCGCCGCGCCATCCGTTTTACACCAAGGGCAAGTGCCAGTGTTACCGTTGGCAGTAATCCTTCAGGGACATTCGCGACAATAATGCCGATCGCAAAAATAAAGCTTTCGGTGACATCCATACCAATCAGCAAATAGCTAAGCAGAAATACGCTCACACCCATACCAAGCGCGATCGCTGTGATGATTCTGACGATGCGGGCAACTTGAATTTCTAAAGTACTGGGTTCGCGCTTCACCACTGTGGTTAAATGCGCCACCTGACCAAACTCAGTCTGTGCGCCTGTCGCATAGACCACCGCCACGGCTCTTCCTGCTGCCACCGTCGAACCTGCTAAAACGAGGTTGGCAATTTCCGATGGATTTACCTTTTCTTGCAAGGGTTGTTCCCCTCGGCGCAGCAGGGGTTTGCCACTACGCACCGAAACTGCCTCGCGCAGGCGTATAGGGTAAGGACTTCGTGCCACAGGCAGAGATTCCCCCGTCATCACCGATACATCGAGATATAAACTTTCTGCTGAAATCAAACGAGCATCCGCCGAAATGCGATCGCCTTCTTCCAGTTGCATGACATCACCGCGTACCAGTTCTCTCGCAGGGATCTGCGTTAGTTCTCCATCCCGATACACTTTTACCTGCATCGGCAAGACTTTTTTCAAAGCAGATAGAGCTTTCTCGGCTTGAAACTCTTGCCAAAAGCTAAAAATCGCATTAATCCAGATCACCGCCCAAACTGCCCAACCCAGTTCAGGTGTGCGCGAAATAAATGCCAAAATCCCTGCAACCCAGAGCAACAAAGCCATAAAGTGTGTCAGTTGGTCAGCAAACCTTAGCCACAATGGACGATGGGCGGGTTCAGGCAATTCATTTGCACCAAATTTCTCTAATCTATCTGTAGCTTCATCTTGGGATAATCCATTGGCAGCAGTGCCCAGAGATTTATAGACTTCTTCAAATGACAATGCCCATAATGGTTGATGTAATGATGCCATGCTTAATCTCTTCTATTTTATATAGCTAGATGCCAAGAAATTTTATCTATTGCCTAGATTTACACTGCGATTTGAACCTTGTAAAACTTTAAGTTCACATTAAGTTACAGCAGCAGCGCGTTGAATATGTAATCGATGCTAATAATGCCAGTTTAGAGAGCAATTTTGTTTCTTATCAATGCCCAAGATCTAAAATAATTCATGATGCGGATTTTTTGGGAATATATTTCTTTGGAGTCTAGCTCGGCAAGTTGAGGAACTTGTGAGGGCTGCTAAACATGACTTTCTGGTTTCAGACGACATGGATAATCTGGATGACCTGTTTCAATTTGCAAAGTGGAGTGGTCGATCCCAAAATGAGCGTGGAGGGCTTCCGAGGTATCAGAAAGAAAGCGATCGCCTAGATATCCTTTGGGTATCACTAAATGTGCTGTGAGAGCAGTTTCGGCGGTACTCATTGCCCATATATGTAGGTCATGAACTTGCGTTACTCCTGGCAACTCCTGTAAGAAGGTACGCACAGCGAGCGGCTCAATTTGCTTGGGGACTCTATCTAAGATTAGCTCCAGCGCATCTTTAAACAAATTCCAAGTACCGAACACAATTACTACGACGATTATCAAACTAATCCCAGGACATCGCTGAGATTATGTCCAGCATCTGCTAATAATGCTAGGGAATGGGCGATCGCACCAAACCAAGCTTCAACGATTACAAAGCTAATATTCAAACTTGTGCCTATCAAAAAGGCTCGATTGTATGTTTTAGGAGAATGGCGATGCTCGTGGTGATGAACCATCACTATGACCTCAATTTGGTTCCCTCTTATTTTAGATTGAATACCTCATCGGGGTGGATTGAGTAGCTTTAACAGTTCAAACCAAAGTAGACCGATCGCCCCACCCCCCAAACAAATTACCAAGTCGAGCGGATGCAGAAACGAGAAGCTAAACAAGTGACGCAAGAAAGGAACATAAAGCACGATCACTAGAAAAAACAGTCCCCCACAAATCACCCACCAAAGAGCAGCATTAGGGGATTGCAGTATTTTGAGGCTGAGGCGCGAGGTCGAACTTTCGCTCAAAATTAGTCCTAAATTTGCCAAAATCAAGGTCGTAAACGTTAACGCACGAGCATCAAGTTCGCCTTGTCGGCGATATAGCGCGAGCATAAAAATCGCGAGAGCGATCGCTAAGATACCGCTCCCTTGCAACACTGCCAAGGCTAAAGTTCTTCTGCCAAATAATGGTTCTTTGGGGTTGCGGGGAGGACGCTGCATCACCGTCGCTTCTGCGGGTTCGGCTTCTAAAACGATCGAACAAGCGGGATCGATAATTAAATGTAGAAAGGCAACGTGAACGGGTAGTAAGACTAACGGCAATTTAAACAACACTGGAATCAAAGACATTCCAGCGATCGGAATATGAATAGCTAGAAGATAGGACATTGCTTTGCGAAGATTATCAAAAATTCGTCGCCCCAGTTTGACCGCTTGCACGATCGACGAAAAATCATCATCCAATAACACTAAAGCCGCAGACTCACGGGCAACATCCGTGCCTCGCTGCCCCATCGCGATCCCGATTTGTGCAGATTTGAGTGCAGGGGCATCATTCACGCCATCGCCAGTCATGGCGACGACTTCCCCCTGATCTTTTAGGGCATTAACCAACCGCAATTTTTGTTCGGGAACGGCTCGCGCAAAGATATTCGTACTTTGAACACGCTGCTGGAGTTGAGCCTCACTCATGAGATCCAATTCCGCACCAGTTATAATCGCTCCCATTTGCATCAATCCAATCTGACGGGCAATGGTTTGAGCAGTTTCTGGATAATCACCCGTAATCATAACCACTCGAATACCAGCGGTATGACATTCTTGAATCGCAGCCGCAACGGTTGGACGCACTGGATCGGACAGTCCCACCAATCCTAGAAATTGAAAAGGAAAGTCATGTTGCTCGTCGGGTAAATGCTCAGGCTTGAGCGACGGATGAGGCGGCAAAAATGGAGGCGGCTCACCAAGAAGAGACGCTTTGGCAACGCCTAACACCCGCAATCCTTGACCTGCCATTTCACTGACTTGTGCTACCAGAATTTTCTGCTGTTGAGGCGTAAAATGACAAAGATCTGCGATCGCTTCGGGTGCTCCTTTCGCAGCAATTTCATACTGCTTACCATCGGCTGACTGCCAGACGTGAGACATTGCCAATAGATGCGGTGAGAGCGGATAGGCTCGTAACAGTTGCCAATCGTTGTGCAAATGTTCAGTATGTGCGAGATAGCGATCGCCCAATTGCTGAAACGCTTTTTCCATCGGATCGAACGGATCTCTTTGGCTCGCCAGAATACAAAACTCGACTAATTCATGAACTGCCTCTGGGAGCGGCTCTCGTGAATACAATCCCAAATCATAGGTATGGTGGTTTTCTGAATGGTTATAGGCGAATAGTTGTTGTACAGCCATCTGATTCAGGGTCAGCGTCCCAGTTTTATCGACACACAAAACGGTTGCAGAACCCAAGGTTTCAACGGCTGAGGCGCGACGTGCTAAGACGTGTTTCTGAGAAATGCGCCAAGCTCCCAAGGCTAAGAAGATGGTCACAACGACAGGAAATTCATTCGGCAAAATTGCCATCGCTAAGGTAATACCTGCGAGAACTCCTTTGAGCCAATCTCCTGTGGTAGATCCATGAATCACGACAATCGCCGCACACAGGAATAAAGCAATGCCAAGCAAACGGCTTACCAACCGATTTATTTCCCGTTGCAAGGGAGTTGATTCAGGCTTGAGTTTTTGCAAAGCGTTGCCAATCTTGCCCATCTCTGTCTGAGTGCCGATCGCTTGGACTTGAGCAATTCCTTGTCCCTGCACCACCAACGTCCCAGAATACACAAACGGCAACTCATCTCCCCCTGGACGCGCCATTTCTACCCTTCCTACAGCAGCAATTTTACGAACGGGTAGCGATTCCCCAGTTAATAACGACTCATCGGTGGAGAGATTTGTGCAAGACAGAATGATCGCATCCGCAGGCACTCGATCGCCTTCTGCCAGCACTAAGATATCTTCCCGAACGACTTCTCGCCCCGCAATCCGTTTTCGCTGCCCATCTCGAATCACCAAAGCACGAGGACTGGAAAGATCACGCAAGGCTTCTAGGGCGTGTTCGGTCTTACCTTCCTGGTAGAGGCTAATCCCCATAATAAAGAAGACGAAACCCAACAAAATTAGTGCTTCCTGTAGGTCGCCTAACACCCAATAAATGACACCACCAACCACCAGCAAAAGAAAAATCGGATCTTGAATTGTGTCCCAAGCGATCGCTAAAAGACTCCGAGACTGAGCTGAGGGGAGTTCATTGTAGCCGTCGTGTTTGAGGTTCGCGATCGCCTCTTGCTCGGATAAGCCAGCTAGGTTATTGAGATCGACGTTTGAAACCATAATCCTATTTTTTCCTATGAAATATCAAGAATAGATCGCTCCGACTTGATGTTTACTTATTAACTTATTTTTTGGCTTTACCTAACCCACAACTTGGGTTATTACTTATCCCATTTCCTCTCTTCAAGTTCTTTAATATTGACATCAATGTAGATGTTTTCGATTTCAACAGGATGGTTAGTATCTAATAGCTGTAAAGTACCACACTGGTTTTGAATTTTATCCTGGCGTAGCGATCGCACCTTCTTTACCAGAGTATCAATATTTAGGGCTGTCTGTTCTTCTGGGTCAGAAAAATTGTCTGGGGGATTGATAATGGCTATTGTTTATTTAGATAGTAAGGACTAATATAATCAAAAAAAGCAATGATTACATTTGAATTGGATATATCTTTAGTTAATACTTCTCTCCAAGATAAAGATAAAACTATCGTCTTGGCAGATATGACTTGGGATAACTATCAAGAACTACTTGAAAAGAATTCAAATTATCGAATTTCATATTTTGCTGGCATAATAACAATAATGTCTCCTAGTAGAAACCATGAACGTATTGCTGAAACTATATCAATTCTAATTAATGCTTATTGTAGAAAGTATAGGATTAATTATTTTGCCTTGGGTTCGAGTGATATAAAGATACCTCCTGTGAGTGGTAAACAACCCGATACATCTTATTGTTTTGAATCAGAAAAAGAAATTCCAGATTTAGCAGTTGAAGTTGTTTTTTCTAGTGGTGGTACGGCTGACTTAAAAAAGTATCAAGCTCTTAAAGTTAAAGAAGTTTGGTTCTGGGAAAATAATAAAATTCAGTTTTATAACTTAAGAGATTCTGGTTATGTAGAAATTAAAATAAGTAATTCTTTAAATCAATTATCTGCTGATTTTTTAACTCAATTTGTCAATCGCGGATTAATTGAAAGTAACTTGATTATTGAAACTGATTTTATTAACGAACTATAGAATTATTTATGGCTATAAAGCTATAAACTACAATCAAACCTTGAGGTTTTGTTAATTGTTAATTGGTGTATCAAATTGAATTTTAATTTACAGCTATACCAACGAGCTTGGCAGCAACTTAATCAGAGTCAAATAATTACTCAGCAAGTAGATATTGCTAAACCTATTCCTGTGCAGATCTTTGATAGTATCCCTTCGACTAATACCAAACTCTGGGAATTAATTGATAAGAGAATAGAAATGCCCGCAAGCGCGATCCCCAAAGCTAAGCGCAGCGTAATCGCTCGGCAACAAACTGCTGGAAAAGGACAGTGGGGGCATAATTGGGTTTCCTCTGCTGGAGGACTGTATTTTTCTCTGGGTCTTAATTTGGATTTAGCTATTGAGCATTATCCCCATTTAGTGATCGCCACAGTCTGGGGAATTGCTGCGGTTTTACGACACTATAAGTTACCAGTAACTATTAAATGGTTTAATGATTTGATCTTAAATCAACGTAAGTTAGGAGGTATTAAGATTGAAACTCGTAATTTACAAAATAAAATAGTTAAAGCAGTGATTGGAGTTGGAATAAACTGGTGTAACCCTGTTCCTGAACCTGGTATAAATTTGGAATCATACTATCAAAATTATTCGGCAAAAAATATTCAATCTTTAGAAGAATTAACAGCAATTACTAGTTATGGTATTATGTTGGGATACAACTATTATGTAGCAGTAGGAATTGAGCGATTATTAACTAATTATTTAGCCATTCTTAGTAGTTTAGGACAACAAGTAATGATTAATAATTGTCTAGGGGAAGTAATAGGAGTTACGACAGAAGGAAAATTAAAAATTAGATTACGCTCACCTGGTGCAACTACCGAAATTTCCCTTAATCCTGGGCAAATTAGTCTTGGTTATGTGATTACTGATTACTGATAATTGCTAATTGCTAATTGCTAATTGCTAATTGCTACTTGCTAATTGCTAATTGCTACTTGCTACTTTCGAGCCAATCACCACTAATGTAGAGAGTTTGAATGTCATGGCTATGTAGTGTTACGAAAACTATTACTTACAATCGAGCGATCGCCCTCCACCTCAAATCTTAAATATTCTTACTCTTCATCCCCACAACTGGGTTAAATCATTGATAATTGATAACTGTTTACTGCTCACTGCTCACTAATTTATGTCTTTTGTTGGCTTACATATCCATAGCGACTATAGCTTACTCGATGGTGCATCCCAGATTCCCCAGTTAATTGATCGCTGTTTAGAATTAGATATGCCAGCGATCGCTCTTACGGATCATGGAGTAATGTACGGGGCAATTGAACTGATTAAAGTCTGTCACAAAAAGGGTATCAAGCCGATCATCGGTAATGAAATGTATGTGATTAATGGGGATATTGAAATCAATATTACCGAAAAGAAAAAACGCCACAGAAAATATCATCAGGTAGTATTAGCAAAGAATACCCAAGGCTATAAAAACTTAGTTAAACTTACTACTGTTTCTCACCTCAAAGGCTATCAGGGTAGTGGAATTTTTGCTCGTCCCTGTATTAATAAAGAACTGTTAGCTAAATATCATGAAGGGTTAATTGTTACCAGTGCTTGTTTAGGTGGAGAAGTTCCCCAAGCAATTTTAAAGGGAGATCTAGAACACGCGGAAAAGGTTGCTAAGTGGTATCAAGATTTATTTGGTGATGATTATTACTTAGAAATTCAGGATCATGGTTCACCAGAAGACAGAATGGTCAATGTTGCCATAGTTAATATTGCCCGTAAGTTAGGGATTAAGATCGTCGCTACCAATGATTCTCACTTTATCTCCTGTTACGACGTAGAAGCTCATGACGCACTCTTGTGTATTTTAACTAACAAACAGATTACCGACGAAAAACGTTTGCGCTATAGCGGTACTGAATATCTCAAGTCTGCTGCTGAAATGAGACTGTTGTTTCGCGATCACTTAGAAGATGATGTAATTGAAGAAGCGATCGCCAATACTCTCGAAGTTGCGGATAAAGTCCAGCCTTATAATATTTTAGGTGAACCTCGCATACCCGACTATCCTGTTCCTCCAGGGCATACCGCCGATAGTTATCTTGAAGAAGTTACCCGTCAAGGTTTACTCGAAAGACTTAAATGTCGCAACCATAGTGAAGTTGATCCTGTATATATGCAAAGGCTAGAATCCGAACTCAAGGTAATGCAGGACAAAGGTTTTTCAACCTACTTTTTAGTGGTTTGGGATTATATTAAATACGCCAGGGACAATGATATCCCAGTGGGGCCAGGTAGAGGCAGCGCGGCAGGTTCTCTGGTGGCATATTGTCTCAAGATAACTAACATCGACCCGATCCATCACGGCTTGTTGTTTGAACGTTTCCTCAATCCCGAACGGAAATCCATGCCTGATATCGATACAGATTTCTGTCCCGATCGCCGTGGGGATATGATAAAATACGTCACAGACAAGTATGGTGAGGCTAACGTTGCCCAAATTATCACCTTTAACCGTATGACTTCCAAGGCGGTATTAAAGGATGTAGGTAGAGTATTAGGTATAGACTTTGGCGAGCAAAACCGCATTGCCAAAATGATTCCCGTAGTACGCGGTAAGCCAACCAAACTCAAAGTAATGATCTCCGAAGGCACTCCCGAACCTGCTTTTAAACAAGCTTACGAACACGAAAGCGTCAAAATTTATAATGATCGCAAAGAAGAAGTAGGCTCAGTAACTGTGCGTAACTGGGTAGACATGGCAATCCGTATTGAAGGTACAAATAAAACCTTTGGGGTTCATGCTGCGGGGGTAGTTATCTCTTCCCAACCTCTAGATGAAATTGTCCCCCTCCAAAAGAATAATGACGGCTCAGTCATCACTCAATATTACATGGAAGATATTGAGGCTATGGGTCTATTAAAAATGGACTTTTTAGGCTTAAAAAACCTGACTACAATTCAAAGGGCAGCAGGTTTAGTCCACAAAACTAGAGGTGTTACCTTAGATTTAGATCAAATTCCTTTAGATGAACGCAAAGCTTTAGAAATTATCGCTAAAGGGAAACAGAAAAAACTACCTGTGGATATTCAGGAAACCCATAAACTATTCCGTGCAGGTAACTTAGAAGGGATTTTTCAACTAGAATCTGACGGGATGAAACAGATTACTAGAGACTTAAAACCCTCGGGAATTGAAGATATTTCCTCGATTTCTGCCCTCTATCGTCCAGGCCCATTAGATGCAGGATTAATTCCTATTTTTATTGATCGCAAACATGGCAGAGAACAAGTTAGCTATCAACACCCTTTGTTGGAATCGATCCTCAAGGAAACTTATGGTGTGATGGTTTATCAAGAGCAAATTATGAAAATTGCTCAAGAATTAGCTGGCTATTCCCTAGGCGAAGCCGACTTACTCCGTCGGGCGATGGGGAAAAAGAAAGTTGATGAAATGAAAAAGCATCAGGAAAAATTTATCGATGGTGCTGCGAAAAATGGCGTTACTCAAGATGTAGCAGCAGATTTGTTTGAGCAAATGCTCAAGTTTGCTGAATACTGTTTAAGTTACGATACCGAAGTTCAAACCGTTGAATACGGTGCGTTACCTATAGGAAAAATAGTTACTGAAAAGATTAATTGTAGTGTTTATAGTGTAGATCAAAATGGTTTTATTTATACTCAAGCGATCGCCCAATGGCATGATCGCGGTAAACAAGAAATTTTTGAATATACTTTAGAAGATGGTTCGATAATTAGAGCCACAAAAGACCATAAGTTTATGACTATTGATGGTGAGATGTTAGCGATCGATGAGATTTTTGAGCAAGGATTAGACTTGAAGCAGATAAATATATGATTTAACGGTGAAGTGCAGCGGCGGCAATTAACCTTCAACTCCCCACAGATATCTTTTATCCGTCCGCTGCCACGCAGGGTTAGCTGGCTTTCCTTACCGACTCCACCTGACTGTACTACAGCTTATCCTCTATTTTCTAGCAATGTCTGAATGATGCGGCGGGATATGCGGAAGTTCGTTTGCTGCAATCGATCGATCGCATCTGAAAGCTCGACTAAACCTTGACGTGCAGCATCATCCAGGATGCCGAGAGTACCGATAGCGGGAATCCCCCGCTCGCTGGCAATCCGTCGCCCTGAGCGCTCATCGATAATCAGCAAATCTGCTTGCAGGATTTGAGCCAGAGTAATTGCTGCCTGTTCGCCGGGATCAAGAGAATTGAGGGTTTCATCAGTCACGGAAACGGCTTGAACTACGAGCCAGGGAGGAGGGTTGGCAATCCATTGCTGAAGGACGAGTGGTGCAGAGGGATCGAGCATTTCATCCTGAACTACATCGGGAATGATGATTTGCTGGAACAATTGGGGGAGTAGGTCAATCTGGTCAATTAGCAACAGATAGTTGATGGGCGAGGTATCAGAAACAACGATCATGAGGCGCTATTGGCTCGCTTCGATCGCAGTTGACGGAGCGTTTCACGATCGCGCTCCAAATCTGCCTCGTCGTAGTGCAAATCAGCATTGTGCTGTTTCAAAAACGCATCCACCGCCCAGCGAGAGGGTAGCCCCAGAATACGACCCACTTCAGCGTGGGTAATTTTCTCAGTTTGGTAAGCTTGTATTACCAGAGCTTTTAAGATCTCACGGGCGAGGAGATCGTGATTAAAATGCCGAATTAGCTCGTCGGGGAGATCGATTGTGATTTGCATGATCCAGGTTCCATTATGAAATTGATGAAGCTGCCTTGACTCATATTCTAGCTGCCATCCTTAGGTCGCTGAAGTCATTCAACTCTGGAGCGGCTGATGGTGAAACCTGTAACAACCCTTACGGCAGCAGCGATGCTACAGGCGAGGAATTGAGCTGGATTTCAGGCCATGGCTTCCAGCGGTGAGGGTAGGATATGATGATGAAGCTAGATGATAAACGGGAGTTAACGGGTGATTAACGTCATATCACAGCATATTGAAATTACGCCCGGAGTCTGTGGCGGAAAGCCTCGGATTGCTGGTCATCGCATTCGGGTTGAGGATGTTGTCATCTGGCATGAACGGATGGGATTATCGCCGGATGAAATTGTGTCGCAATATCCGACGATTACGCTAGCGGATGTTTATGCGGCTTTAGCTTATTATCATGACCATTTTGATGAAATCAGGCAGCAGATGCGCGAGGATGAGGCGTTTGCCCGTGACATGCAGTCAAAAACGCCGTCTTTGGTTCAGCAGAAGTTGACACAGCAAGATGCCTCAGAAGATTCGGTTTCACTTGGATGAGAATGTCAATAAGGCGATCGCTGATGGGTTGAGGCGGAGAAAAATTGATGTTACGACCACTCCAGAGGCAGGATTAATTTCCGCCTCGGATGAGGAGCAGTTAAGGTTTGCTCGCAGCCAGGGGCGAGTCCTGTTTACTCAGGATTGTGATTTTTTGAAATTGCACAACTCTGGTTTTGAACATTGTGGCGTTGCTTATTGTGTGAAGGGAAGTCGCTCAATTGGCGAAATTTTGCAAGGGTTAATTTTGATTTGGGAAGTTCTTGAGGCGGAAGACATTGCAGGCAAGGTTGAGTTTTTATAACGGATTGGTAATCTTGAACTGCTAGCTAACGATCGCGCATTCCGTTACAACAGCGTTCTCCATTTCTCAAGACACAAGACAGACTAGGTTGAGAGCACCAATCCCACTTCCTCAGAGGCAACCACAGCTAACTTATCGAGCAATAGGACTTGAAACGGTGACACTCTTTTCACTGGGATGTTCGTCAATAGCTGATGAATCGAGTGTTTGTTCATGACCTCTGTTATTGGGATCGAGTTGATACAGTATATCCAGTACATCTGATACAGTAAGACGCTTTCCCTCTGATGAGAATCCTGGCTCGTTATACATTGGGCTATCCCTCGATCTTGTGTGACGAATACCTAAGGCATGTCCTATCTCATGTTCTAACTTTATCAAGGGTTTTGGTAATCTAGAATCAGAAAGAAAAGTAATAACATCAGTCTTGGGCGTGGACCGAAAAAATGGTAAAGAATATGCCTGTTCTCTTGATATATGTTCGAGGTCAACTAGAGTTAAAAGGCTTCTTGTTGTCTTTTGGAAACAAGAAGGAGTAAAAGTTTGGTAGGTAGGATAATCAGTCAGGAAGGTTTCACCTTTGTAGACTGCTTCAAAGGGAGCGTACCAAGCAGTCACACGTGTCACAAAATAATACGACGGCCTCTAGCACTGAACTGCCGCCATGAAGGAGGTGCATCATAGGGAGAATCAAGATAATGGGTGTGTATGGAAGCATATCCAAAAGACTTGTCCGAAAATAAGCAACACTAGATAAACCAAAGGAAAGAGCCTCTCTGG
>CAYMWC010000165.1:0-12982 GCA_964393695.1 uncultured Pleurocapsa sp. | reverse complement strand
GAAAAAATTTCCTTACTGGCGAGATCTAAATAATAATAATATTGATCGAAGTTGCTTCGACAAAATTATTACCCTAAATACTGTGCCTTATGTGCAACCTCAACAATCTCAATTGCAATTAAACTTATTCAATAAAAATGACAAATAGTAACGAAAATAGTAATAATCGCTTAGATAGAATTGAAGCGATTGTGGAAGCTAATAGCCAAACAATAGCTGAAAATAGCCGAGCAATAGCTGAAAATAGTCGAGGAATAGCTGAAAATAAACAAGCGATCGCCGAAGAAAGACGAGCGATCGCCGAAGAAAGACAGCCTTCAGCCTTACCCCTTCAGCCTTAGTTTGATTTTTTCTCTTTCAGAGAAGAGTGAAAAGTAATTATTTCTCTACTTTTCACATGACTCAAACTCCAGCTAGATTAAATCAAAATCAGCAAAGATATGTTACGATTCATTTCCCTGATTATCAAGATGATGAATATCACTACGGTAATCCTATATATGGTTTTGGACAAAAAGTATGGCTTCTTACTGAATACAAAGAGCATTATTCAAGCAAAAACCATGGCTGATTTACCTACACCTTCATTGCCGTATAAATTAATAAGTGGTGAAGCTGAATTCATTAAACAGGCAACAAAATCAACTCTCGGAAGATAATAATCTGCCTGTAAAAGTATGTACATGGTTACAATAAAAATTTAATTATTTTCAAGATATAACCAGTAAATAGCTGACTTACAGTGATTTAAATCAAACTGCGAACAATTCTTTGAAACAAGACTCAAAAGCGAGATTGCCTTCAAAATATCTCAAAAGGGTAGTAATCAAATAATCTCGCTCCTCCTGATTTTCTTGCCAAACTCGCTCAAATTTAACTTGCATCGCCCGTAAAGAAAATCTTTTTTCGTAGGGCAACTGATTTAAAGAGTAGTTTTTAGCTAAAAATGCCTGTTCGACAAAATTTAGTTCAAGATCGCCTCCCTGGCAGATCAAATCTTCCCAATACATGAAAATTAGCTGCTTATGATATTCAGCTAAAAATAGATTGATTAATTCTTGCCAAGGTAAATCAGTAAATCCGTTCATGTAATTCTTGGAAACCAGTTTATCGACTGACATTCTAGAATTAAGAATTTAGAAAATCATCAGTAATATTACTTATTACAAAACCATAAATTTTTAGAGCGATCGCGAAGCGTAGCCCTTCGGGCTAATCGCCTGAACCTTTGATTCAAACGCGAGTCTCATTAAGAGAAGTACCGTGAGCTATTGCTTCAAAATCTCGGTCATCATGTAGTAATAATAGATCATGCTCAATAGCTGAAGCTGCGATCAGACAGTCAATAGTATTGCGAACCGTTATTCCCTGACGACGCAGTTCATAATAGATTCGAGCAGCATGACTCCATGACTGAATACCAGGCTCAATATAGTCTTGAGTTGACAAATAATTATTTAACTCGGTCCATTCTTTTTCGTTTCTAGCTCCTTGCAACAATTCAGTCTGGGTAAATCGAGATAAATAATAGTCTTGACCATCAATAGCCTCAATCAAAGTCTGCTTGAAATTGTCATCAGAATTGCGAAACAACTTAATCCAAACTGATGTATCAATCAGCAGCATAGTTAACATTTATCATTTATCATTTATCAACAATGTTCGCGAGTTCGCGAGTTCAATGTTTAACTGCCTCTTAGAGCTTTGTGATCGTAACCCTCATGAAACTGAATTTTGCCACTCAGTTCCAAAAGATCTCTCTTTTTTTTTGCTTTGACAAATTCTATAAGAGCCAAATGAACTAGTTCTTTTTTTGTTCTAACATTAGTCAGTCTAAAAGCCTCTTCCATTAGCTCATCGTCAATTTCAATGTTGGTACGCATAATCTACTTGATGTGTATTGCTATGCATATTATACACTCTAAATAGCATATAAAGATATTTTTCGAGCCAGATAATCAATGCCGTCAATAATCGTAACAGGATTAGAAATTTGCAAAGCCTGATAACAACGAGCGCGATAATCAGGAAAAGCTTGAAATTTAACCAAAGCTTCTTTAAGACTATCAATTGCATCGGGATAAGCTGCTTTAGCTTTGATAATTGCCTCGCGAGGCAGATTTCGCTCAAAAGCCATAATAGCCAAATCAATTAAATCGCGAGAAAACTTACTACTGTCAGCCCAGCGATCGGCATTAGCCAAAAGCTTACTTGTAACGAGATCTACTCAATTTTAGCGTATCATTCGCGATCGCTCCCGCGTAGCCCGAAGGGCTAATCGCCTGATGATTCTCTTTGGTATGCTGTTTTTGGCTGGGGAATGAGGTACTTGGCTAAAAATGAAGTACTGATACTTTGTTGAGTTAAAGAAAATAAAAATTGACTAAAGCTATCATTAATTGAAGTATCAGCAAGAATAATCTCCTGCTGTTGTGCTACTGATAACGCTAACTTCGCTTGCTCTAAAAGATTAACACTGCCTTGATAAAAAAGTTCACCCGCTCGCCGCAGCTTTACGTCATCTCTCAACTCAGATGAGTCAATCAAGTTAACTTGTCGGATGATGCTACTAAACGAGTAATCCATTGAGTTAGTTCAAAATCTTGTTGCTAGGTACGTTAGATTTGCATTCAGGACAATCAGTTGGATTCAGCCAATAGATTAACCCATAGCAGTCAATCCCGTATTCTATTTCTAGATAAGCTAGTAGTTTTTGGATATATTCTTCTAATTCAGGTTGTCTCAGCCCTTGAGTGTGTTGCGGTAACATTTGATGGGATAGCTTGTTGCCCTGATAGATTTTAAGAGCGAGCGCGTGAACAAACTGATTTTGCTTACCGTAAATTTCAAGTTCGGCGCGATAGGCTTCAGGCAATATTGGCTCGATGGTTGTGATCCCTTTTTTTCGAGCATTGTTTTGGCGACGTTTAGCATTGACCTTGCCAGGATTTCTTAACCGACCTCGTTTGATCCGACAGTTATGCCCGACATAGCACTCAGGATGCTTTAAGGATGCCTCATCTTCTGTGCGGTAATTCTTGGCACAATAAAGACAGGTTGGATTAGCTTTTCTGCCCATAACTTTCTAAAGAAACGGCTAAATCTGAAAATGATTTTAGTATCTTCTTATCGTTTGTAATGAGATTAATTCCTAGTTTCTTTGCTAAAACGACATATTCACAATCGTAGGCAGAAAGAGTCGAGTTTTCAATCATTTCAAGAATAGAAGCTGAATCTAGTTCAAACTCTTTATTTTTCATTAAAGCTTCCGCTTGAGCCATAATTGTTTTCGCTTCAGCCATGGATAAATAGTTTTTTCTTAGATATAGAGCCAAAATATTCCGAAACTCCGAACGCCATAGATAAGGCGCAATCCAATTGGAATCTAATTGGTAAACTAGTTCGGCTTGTGGCGTGAAATCTCCCTCAATCATCAAGTAGGCAATCAAATTAGTGTCAGCAACAATCATGTGCGACCTTCGTTTTTGGCGTTTTCAATATCTTCTTGAGTTAGCAGGTGTCTTTTGCTTAGAGATCTAGTACCTCTGATCTGATCCAAGCTAATGTTGTTGGAGGTAGTCGATAACAGTTTTTCTTCTAGACAATAAATTATCTCAGCATTGATACTGCGTCGATTCTGTTGAGAACTCTCTCTAATTTTTTGGTAAAGAGAATCGGGTATATTTTTAATCGTTATACTAGGCATTTTAGTTCTATTATGGTTGCATAATGCAACTATAAATAAATCATTTTCAAAAGTCAATTAAATAATAACGTATCAAGGCGTTGTTCAAAAACAGGGTATTTAGGGTAACAAACGCAGTGCAAATTAAGCCAACATTTAACTTGGCTTGGATGACACACGTATTATTTAGAAGCTCAATCCTGCATCACCATCTCCAAAGGTATTGACACTAACCTGCGCACCATCAGCAACCAAGAAATAATCTGCTTCAATATTAATATCTCCCCCTCTGCCAGTTTGTCCCACGTCTGCCTGAGCAAATAAACCACTCGGAAATTGCCCATCGACTGAACCACCTAGTATTTCAATCTCATCAGCTTTAACTGTTAAAGTTCCAGCATCCCCCAAACCGAAAGTATTAACCCACATTTCGCAAACGCTATTAGTAGAGTAAAAGAACATAAATACGCTCACTCTGTAGAGTAGTTTATGTGTACTTTTCACTATCTATAGGCTAGTACAGATAAATTACCACTTCTGTGGTGGTGACCTGCGAAATGTGGGTTCTAAACCGTTTTGAAAAGCTTCTTCATAAGTATCACCGTGAGTACGCCACTGTTGACCTTCAAAATCTGGTAAACCCACTAAGTAACAGTTATTTTCATCACTCCAGACAATATTGATTCTGTATTTAAGTTTCATTCTCTTTGACCTCTTTAATTGCTTGTTTTACATCTTTTTCTTGGTAAGGTTGTGCATCTTTACCATTGTTTCCAGACAGCGTGATACTTCCTTACTGGTTGATTCCGAAGCAACTATTTCATTATTTTCAATCAACTGCACCACTGCTGGCTCAACTTGTAACTGCTTTTCGCTAGTATTTTCCTGAAATTCCTCTTCTAATTGATTGTGAGTGGTAAAGTTATTGCTAGTAAATTGTGCAAAGTAATTATCAATAGAAAATTCTGTCAGCTTCAATTCAGGTTGAAAATCCATTACTTCGACATCTAAAGTTTGGAACTTAATATGTTGCCATAAACCTACCTGCCAAGAACCACCACTACCACTACCGCCACTACCACTACCGCCACTACCACTACGACGACCATGATAAGTTTCGCTTTCCTGAATCATTTTTTCTACATCTTTAGTACGGTTTTCGATCCAAGGAGTTTGAGCATTAATGACTGCATTATTATAAATTTGCTGCCAATTTAAAGCAGTATTGCTAATATCCCAACCCATGACATCCATTGCTTTGATATCGAGATTGGAGAGGTTTCTTCTCTGACCAAGATTAAGCGCAGGATCCATAATTCCCATCGGGGTGTTAGCTTGATACTTCCAATGACTAGCCTGATAACCATCACCACCTAAATCGCTATATTCTCCTGTGGAAAAATAGCCTAAATTAGTCTTACCACCATTAATTGAAAAGAAAGGATTTCCGCCTACAGACAAGTCAATTTTTCTTGAAGCTGAACTAGCTGAAGAATAACGAAATAGATCTAAAGGGGTAGCAAATTTCATCGCATCACTTTTAATGCCTTGGTTCTTGGCTCGTGCTTCTGTAACAACATTTAACCAGCCTTCATCATCCATTCCGCTCACAAAGCCCAAAATATGACCAACCTCATGTAAAGCTACTGAGAGAAAGTCTAGGGTTCTACCTTGGACATTATTATTGCGTAAAGAATTATAATCCCAGCTAACATTAGGTTGACCAGTAAGATTGCTCATTAAAATGTAGCCATCAAGTTTATCACTTTGACCACTAAGGATATCTAATGCTTTGGCATTAGCATTAGTTAACTTCATATCTTTAGTTTTGCTAATTTCAGCACCACTAACCAATGCACCAAATTCTTTCTCAACCGATGGCAAATTATTGAATGCAAGTAAATCATCTGAAGAAGTTTTATCTTCTGACATTTGCGTCCATACTTTGCTATAGTCAACAGATTTCTTCATACCAGGCAATGCACCACCAATCACATTTTGAGGTAATTGGTTGGTCGTCTCAACATAAATATTGATTGTCACATCATCTTTTAAATAGTGTGACCAAATTTCCCCTGCCATTTCAAAACCGATAATTTGCTCTCTTGTTGTGCCAGGTGCATAACTAAATTCAAATTGTGTACCTAATTCCTAATTCTAATCCTTCCATATCTGTTTATTTTTAAATAACTATGATTAAAAATTTATTTATTTATTAGCTAAATACCAAATAATTATTACTATTTGCTTGTTAAAACTAATTTAATTCACTAAGTTATTAGTTTGGGTATAGACTTGGTAAATCTTTGAAGCAAATTGATGAAGAGATAGTTAATTTTTGAGTTAGTTTTTTGGGTAATAATAAATATTTTTACTGATCGTTAAATACAATTAAGTATTTTTTAATAATAAAATCACCATAAAATTACACAATTATGAGGCTAAAAATTCTTGTCCATAGCCTGAGCCTATTATCAAAGTTTATAATAAAACGTCTAATGTGAATTAAAATTAGCCTTGCTAAATTAGGGTTTTCACCAACTGTGAACAAGGTATTCTCATAAATTACAACGAACTTGTGGGCTTTCAAAGTCTAATTCACATCAAGGGTAATAAAAAGTCTTTATAAATACTCAAGAAAAAATAATAATTTTTTTTCAGTATTTTCTCGGATTTAATTAAACTTAGATTCAACAAAAAAATAAACAATAATTAATTAATAATTCACACAATTAGTTGATCATTGAGCTAGAATCTGAGCAATTATCTGATTTAAGATTATATTTAAAAACATGAAAAATATTTTATTGAACTACTTAATTAAAACCAGCGATTTTTTCCTAACCCCATCTAAAACTAATAAATCAAGAAAATCCTCAGTCAAATCTCTATTAATATTTTGGACGTTGACTATAGCAATTGCTCCTTTTTCACAAAGCCAAGCGATCGCTCAAGAAACTTCTAAGTCTACTGCTGTTAAACCTGTCGTTGGACAAGCACAGGGTATACTAGCCCCTGCGGTCAAAGGCTTGAAAGTGACTTTTAATCCCCCAGCAGGAGATAAGCCTAAAACCAGATAGCCCAATGATTCAAGGACAGATTCAACGAGTTGAGATGACACCCAGTTTAAGCGATCGCCTGAAGAATGCCAATCCTTTAGAAACTGCTGCGCTCTATGGTGAAGCGGGTATTTGGTATGAAACGGTGGCAACCTTAGCCCAATTAACAGCAAATATACGGGACTATTTCAAACTTTAGAATTGTCTATTTTTGACTGGTGGTTTCGTCTTCGTCCTGCTGAAGCAAGAGAGGAGAGAATTGTCGTTGTTACCATTAGTGAATCTGACATTAATCATCTCGGACAATGGCCCATTTCTGACGAAATTTTAAGTCAGCTAATTACTAAAATTAAACAACAACAACCTAGAATTATTGGTCTAGACATCTATCGAGATTTACCCGTGCAACCTGGGACAAAAAAATTAGCCTCAGTTTTACGCTCTACCCAGAATTTGGTGGGTGTGGAGAAAGCAGTCGATGAAATAGTCAAGCCATCACCAATATTAAAAGCACAAGAACAAGTTGCTTTAGCAGATTTAATAGTAGACCTTGATAGTAAAGTGCGTCTTTTACTCAATTTTCGGGGTACAGAGTCAAGTTTTCATCACGTATCGATAGTTGATATTTTAAAAGGAAACATCCCAGAAGATTTAATGCGCGATCGCATTGTCTTAATCGGCTCGACTGCTCCGAGTCTTAACGATTTATTTACTAGTCCTTACGCTGGTGAGCGCGATAAATCTCAGTATTTAGCAGGTGTGTTTATTCATGCTAATCTTACCAGTCAAATTCTCAGTGCTGCTTTAGATGGACGCAAATTAATCAAGGTTGTCAGTGAGCCTCTAGAATGGCTTTGGATTTTACTTTGGACTAGTACAGGCTCTGGAATTAATTTGTTAATGCTCCATCGCAGTAACTTTTCTAAAGAGAATTCATCTTTAGTTAAGTCCACTTGTATCTGTATAGTTTTACCTGGAATTATTTTATGGGGTAGTGGCTATCTGTTATTTTTATCTGGTTGGTGGTTACCAGTCGCCACCCCTTTATTGGCTTTAATAGGTTCAACTGTAGTTGTCAGCAATTATCACCAGCAAAATCAAAAAAAACTTGCTTTTATTGATGGTTTAACCCAAATCCCCAATCGTCGCTTTTTTGATCAATTTTTAGAACAACATTGGCTAGAAAGTAAAAGAAAGCATCAAAGTCTGTGTTTAATTCTTTGTGATGTGGATCATTTTAAAAAATATAATGACACTTACGGTCATCAGGCAGGAGATTTATGTCTGCAAAAAGTAGCTAAAATTATCAGTGAAGCTATAGGCTCTAACGATTTGGCTGCTCGGTATGGAGGAGAAGAATTTGCTGTAATTATACCTAATGCCTCCCCAGAAGTCGCCATAATGATAGCTAAAAACATTGGCGATCGCTTAAGAGCTTTACAACTTCCCCATTCTAGTTCACAAGCCAGCAAATATGTTACCATCAGTTGCGGTATAGCTAGCACCAGTAAAAATTTAGTAACGTCCCCAGAAGATTTAATCAAACAAGCCGATCTCGCTTTATACCAAGCCAAAGAACAAGGACGCGATCGCGCAGTTTTAGCTTGATCTAGACCGCTTTGTAGCTTTTTTTAAAACAACCATTCTAAGTTGATCCCAGCGCGATTATCTCGGTTTTCTGGGGAATTTTGCCATTCTAAATCTCCAGATAATCGTAATTGCGGAATAATGGCGTAGCCAACAGCTAAAGAAGTTATTCCTACTTCTTCACTACTACCTGGAGCAACAAAACTTTGAGAGATAGATATATCTCCAGCACCAGTACGAGAAAAAGCGAGCATAAGTCGAATACCTAAGCGTAGTCCATCGCTCGTAAAATCATTACTCTGGACATAGCGATAGCCAACTAGAGGCGCGATATTTAGATAATTTCCTAATGGCAACAGAAAATAGTGCAAATCTAAGCCAGCAGCATTGCGATCGCCGTTAAAAGCTGATTGATAATCGGCACTAATGGCTAAACCAGTACGTTCTAAGAAAATATCTTCAATTCCGACATTAATTCCCCCTGCGTTATCATTGCTAGGAAAACTAGTAAAACCTAAACGGAAACGGGTCTGAAAACTAGGATCGTATCGAATGTCTTCTAGAACGTTAGGAACTTTTTTTAACCAGCGTTGGAGAGTTGGACTTTCTTGAATAACGCGATCGGGAAGATCTAACTGCTCACTGGTAGAATTAGGAGACGTTTCTGGTTGTTTTTTGGCTTCTTGAGCAACGGTAGGAAGGTTGACAAAACTTACTAGAGCAATTTGCCAACCAAGACTGACAGCTAACAGCTTTAAATAATGAATGAGGTTCAAAGATTTGCCTTAAATTGATTTTCGTCGATCTATCTTACAGCCGTTTTCAGTTGAATAGACTGCATTTTCAATTAGTTAGTTCGTAGCTATCAGCTTTTAGCTATACGCCTACGGCGCGCTACGCGACGAGCTTTTAGCTATCACCCACTACCTACTACCTACTACCTACTACTTAACCTCAACCCATCAATTCCAACTTGACGTTTTACCGAAAAGCGATGTTGAAAGCCCCTGTCTTTTAAGCAGGGGACGGGCGGTATAAACGCCTGGCAAAGCACAGGCGACACGCCCTCATGAAAACGAGCGAACCGTTCAGGTTAGACACTCCCAAAGGTTAACCCTTTGGTCAGTTAACGGAAACGTCGGAAAACGAGGAGCTTCAGCCCGTTTGAAGACATCCGCTTAGAATCCCCCAGCGAAGCGGTGCTTTAGCAGGGGGAGTAGTCAATGCTGTTTCTCAGGCGCAAACTCTAAAGATACCCCATTCATACAATAACGTTGACCAGTGGGTTTAGGACCATCGCTAAATACGTGACCTAAGTGTCCACCACAACGACTACAATGTACTTCTGTTCTGGTCATAAATAAAGAGCGATCGACAGTAGTATCAATAGCATTTTCTAGAGGTTGATAAAAACTGGGCCATCCCGTACCACTGTTGAATTTAGTATCAGAAGTAAATAAAGGTTGACCACAGGCTGCACAGAGATAAGTACCTTCAGAGTAATTTTTATCTAAGGGACTTGTGCCTGCTCTTTCTGTACCATGTTTACGTAGCACTCTAAATTGTTCAGGAGTCAGAATTTCTTTCCATTCCTGTTCTGTTTTTTGGATTTCGTATTGATTTTCTGAAGTTGTCATGATTATTAAATTGATAATTATGAAGAATTGCAAACATTATTATTATGACGTGAATTAGATACTCATTAAAATTAACAATTACCGATCAAGCCAGAGGAAGACAAAAACGGAAAGTACTCCCTTTACCGATTTCGCTTTCAACTTCAATTTGACCACCTTGTAATTCCACTAAACGGCGAGTAATAGCTAGACCAATACCTGTTCCACCTGAATGACTAGCACGAGAAGGATCAGCACGCCAAAAACGTTCAAAGACGAAAGGTAGATCTTCAGATGCAATACCTACTCCTGTATCAATTACGGCAATCCATACCTGGTTATGAGCTTTATTAGCTTTAACGGTAATTGAGCCTGTTTCTGTGTAGCGAATAGCATTACCTAAAAGATTAACCAAAATTTGCTCTGTGCGATCGCGATCGGCCATAACATTAGGAAGATCTTGAGGACAGTCTAGCTTCATCACTGGCCCTTCTTCTAGGAGTTGATCGGCAAAGCGTTCTACTAGAGAGGCAAGTAGAGGATATAAATTAAAGGGTTGGGAATTAATTGATAAATAGCCTGCTTCTGCCTTTGATAGTTCTTGGAGATCGTGGATTAGTCGTTCTAATCTTCTGGTTTCTCTGACTAAACGTAAATAGAGTTCTGGTGTACCGTCAATTGTGCCATCAGCTAGTTCTTCTAGATAACCTCTAACTACAGTTAAAGGTGTACGTAATTCATGGGTTAAATCACTAATTAGTTCCCGTCTTCTTTGTTCCACATCTCCCAGACTACTAGCCATAGAATTAAAACTCACCCCCAGTTGATTAAGTTCAGGAATAGAACTTTCAGGTACTCTTTCAGCTAAATCTCCAGCAGCAAATTTTTGACTGATACTTCTCATCTGTTTAACAGGTTGTGTAATTCGTCTAGAAGATGCATAACTTACTAAACCTGCTGCACTTGCACCTACCGCGATCGATAAAATAGCACTACGATTCCAGGCATTTTGAAAGCCATCTACTAAATAGGTACGAGCCGAACGAACAGTAAAAATTCCTCTTTTTTCTAGTTGCTCAAGGCGTAAAACAAACATACGGGGAGAAGAGAATTTAGCAATCAGGACAAAACTACCAAGTCCCACCATCATTACTAATAAATGGGAAATAAATAAACGCGCTCCTAAACTTAATTTGGGCATTAGTTTTTATTATGTTTATGCAATAACTTATTACTTCTTATTTCCACGAAGTAACATTATATCTATTCGTAATTATACCGAGAAACAACATAGCCCACATAAATAAACATCGTGATTAATACGGGGATTATATTTTTAGATTTAGATTAAAATTAACCCGTATATTTTAAGAATTATCTAAACTAAATAATAAATGAGTGTTGCTCAAGCCAAACCTATTAGTAGACTTGAAGATTTAAATCTTCAAAACTTACATAATCTCAAGCAGGAATATCCTCATAGACGCGAACATTATAGTCTCAAAGATTTCTTCTCTTTTCAGACTAATACTGGTACTATTTCTGATTGGAATGAATCTCGCAATATTTTAGTTAGCGAAAACTTTATTATCGGTTTAATTGCTGGTCTAGAAGAAGAAGTTGGAGATGCTTCTGGGGTAGTAATGTATAACATTGGTCAAGAATGGGGAAAAGAAGACGCTAAGTTTTTCCGTCGTTGGTTTTTGACTGAATATGGCTATGAAGATTTCAATCAGCTTAATTTAATGTTTGTCCTGGAGGCGTGGTGGTGGCCTTTTATTACCCAAGGCTGGGGTAATTGGGATCTAGACATGAGCGATCAAAAAAATGGCTTTATGTTTATTAATATTTTTGATTCTGCTGTTGCTCGTACTTTAGGAGATGTTGGTAAACCAGTCTGTCATATTTATGCAGGTTTATTTGCAGGATTTTTTACTAATTTAATTCAAAAAGAGCTTGGTTGTATTGAGATCCAATGTTATGCCATGGGAGAAACTTATTGTAAGTTTTTATTAGGTAAAAAAGATCGTATTGATGCAGCATCTTTTTGGCATAACGAAGGAGCTACTGCTAGAGATATTGCTAAGAAATTACAGAATGGAGAATATCTTAAGTGAGTACATCAACTACTTGGAAATTTTTAGCAGTCAAAGAATTTATTAATAGTTGTAATTGGCAGGGATTGTTACCGCAAGTATCATCTAAATCAATAAATCAATTCCGAGAATCCTTAACATCTTGGCAAAGTTTAACCACTTATAAATTCTTTACTTTAAATAACTGGGATGGTCAAACAAACCTATTAATTACTGAAGATGAGATTGATACTTTTAAGCCAGCGATCGCTTTTTCTTTAACTCTACCAATTAATCAATTTTGGCAATGTTTTATTTGGTCTGGTCAACTAGAAGTACCTAAAGTACAATCACCAATAATAGATACTAAATCAATTACAAATCCTGAATATCCTCCTACTAAAACTGAAGAATTTACTCTCAAAGATCTATCTCAACTTTTTTAAGTATTTACCATGATTACTGATCTGGATTCTCTAGTATATAAAGCTGAAGACAAATATTTACCTAAACAAGATTTGGCTAATTTCAAAAGTCAAATTTTTTCCTTAGAAAAACGGCTACAAATTTATGAACTATTAAGCGAAAAAGAAACAGAAATTTTTCAATATATAGCCAATCAATTAGTAAATGAATTTCCAACTGAAGATGAAGCCAAAATTGAACGAGCTTTAAAGCATTGGTTGGCAGTTATCCGCTATTGTGCAATGGCTATGTTGACTGATAATCATGTGTACTTATTACTCATTACTTATTACTTAAATTATGATTAGCATTACTGATTTAATTTCCCAGTCTTCTTTTGTAGGTAATTATTTTTCTCCTGATGCTTATGTCCAAGGAGATTTTGAATCGGGGTTAATTGAAAATCGTCAGGGTTAAATAACAGTTAAAGATTTGCTAATTAATACTAACAATACCTAACATTTAGGCTATACTCACAAGTATGCCTTATGTACC
>CAYMWC010000164.1:0-12997 GCA_964393695.1 uncultured Pleurocapsa sp. | reverse complement strand
TATGTGTATACAAGAGAACACAGATTGTATTCTTTTTCAAAATGAGAATTGCTGAAACCCGCCCCTACACCTTTCTTACTACGGGTCAAAAACCACAGACAGGCGGGAATCTGGGTGTTGTAGAATAGCTGCCCTGGTAAAGCTACCATGCAATCCACTAAGTCTGCTTCGATAATGGCTTTCCGCATTTCTCCTTCCCCCGACTGATTGGAACTCATCGAACCATTCGCCAAGATAAACCCAGCAATACCGTTTGGGGCAAGATGGTAAACCATGTGCTGCATCCAGCCGTAGTTGGCGTTGCCTTTGGGTGGAATGCCGTATTGCCAGCGTGCATCTTCCCGCAGGCGATCGCCACCCCAATCGCTGATATTGAAGGGCGGGTTGGCAATGATAAAATCGGCTTTCAAGTCTTTGTGTTGGTCATTGTGGAAACTGTCCGCATGACGCGCCCCCAGATTTCCTTCGATGCCCCGAATCGCCAGGTTCATTTTGCATAGCTTCCAGGTGGTAGGGTTGGATTCCTGCCCGTAGATGGAAATATCCCCAAGCCTTCCTCCATGCGCCAGAACGAACTTTTCCGACTGCACGAACATACCCCCTGACCCACAACAGGGGTCATACACGCGCCCCTTGTAGGGTTTGAGCATGGATACCATCACCTCTACCACACAGCGCGGCGTGTAGAATTGTCCGCCGTTTTTCCCTTCGGCACTGGCAAACTTGCCTAAGAAAAACTCATAGACGCGCCCCAGAATGTCCTGAGAACGGTTGTCTTTATCTCCCAGCCCGATTGTAGCGATCAGGTCGATCAGTTCTCCCAGCAAGCGTTTATCCAGTGCTGGTTTGCCGTATTCTTTGGGCAATACCCCTTTGAGCGATGGGTTTTCCTTCTCGATCGCACTCATGCCATCGTCAATCAATTTGCCGATTTCTGGAGACTTGGCTTGGCTTTGCAGAAACGACCACCGCGCCTCTTTCGGAACGTAGAAGATGTTCTCTGCGGTGTATTCATCTCGGTCTTCAGGGTCGGCGTATTCATCGGCACTTAGCTTGTCGTAATGTTCCCCAAAAGCATCGGAAATATACTTGAGGAAAACCAAGCCGAGAACGACGTGCTTGTATTCGCCAGCATCCATGTGACCGCGCAGCTTGTCCGCCGCTTGCCATAGCGTCTCTTCAAAGGGTAGGGGTAGGTTTCCAAACCTACCCTTACTTGCCCCGCCTTATCTTTCTTCGTTTTTGCCAAGGGAATTCTCCAAACTGCCAAGTATTGAGGTGATATACACCTATGTGTTTAGGATCCCCAAATCTAAATAAATTATTGTCTTTTATTAAAAAAGTCTAAAAAAGTTACATCAAGAGCGAGAAACAAAGGGTTTCTGCCGCTTTGCCGTCGCTGCGAAGGATAGGAAACAATGCGGACACTCTCCTTGCTCCCAATGAGCGGGAATCGGAAACGAGGTTTCACAGTTGGTACATTTGCATAGCAGTTTCAACCCATGGCGAACGCACTTCACCCTTTCCTTGAACTGCCACTCGATTCGATGACAGGATGGAGAACCCGATATACCGTCATGTGGCTGGGGTCATTTTGCGCCTGCCAGAATTACCGTCGGTGTAGGTTTTGAGGCTGAACTGCTTCCAGTTTTCGCTTTGCTTCCTCTGAAAGATTGGTTGCGATCAAGTTGGCTTGCGTTTCCTTGTTCTCTTCCATCTGAACTCTCCAAGATCGAGGCTTTTCAATAAACTACAGCCTGCCTCTTATCTTGAATCGTACTACTGAGCCACCAGAAGACGACATTTAGATTGTGATAAATTTAGAAAAATTTATAATTACCGATTTTCAAACATACGACATCAAACGTGTTATTTTACCGAAAAGCGACAGGGAAAATGTTAAGCAGGGGCTAGGTCAAAGCTGAAAACATAACGGATGCAACCTTGATGGGGTGCTTGTCACAGCATCATCAACCTCGACGACACTAATCTGTTAAAGTGACCTATAATTCGTTACTCGACACTAACTAATGCAGAAACATATAATGCTGCAAAATAAATACAAATATTAGCTTGTTGTGAAACTAAATAACTATAATCCTAATTTTGATTGTAATTGCTTTAAACGCTCATTGGCAGGAGGATACTTAAGCTTGATCGCTGCTGTTTGATAAGCTTGATAAGCAGTTTCTAATTCTCCCAATTCTTCTAAGACTATACCGAGATTCAACCACACAAAAGGATCTTGGGAATTTAACTTTTTAGCAGTATTTAAAGTTTCCTTGGCATCAGCATATCTTTGTAAGGCACTAAGAGATAGTCCTTGTCCTAACCAAGCAGGATAAAAATTAGTATTGAGTCTAGTTGCTTGTTTAAAAGATACTAGTGCTTCCGCTGGATTATTCAAGGCTTGCAGGAGTAAATTACCACGATTGTACCAAACTTGATAATCTTTAGGACGAATTTCTTTGGCTTGATCAAACATCAAGAGTGCTTGTTGATAGTCTTGAATAACGTTAAAAGCATTTGCCTTACCTAGTAGTGCTTCGTAAAAATTACTATCGATCATCAAAGCGCGATCATAGGATGCAAAAGCATCTTGAGGCTGATTTAATTGTAATAAGACAAATCCTCGATCGCTCCAAAGCCAAGGATTATTTTTGTTGTTAGCAGTAATTTCATCGTAGACAGCCAAAGCCTCTTGATAGAACATATTAGCTTCTTGGGGACGCTGTAAAGCTTTCAAAACAATTCCTTTTTGAATCCAAATAGTCGGATTATCTGGTTCGATATTTTGAGCGCGATCAAAGGACTCTAAAGCCTCTGGGTATTGCTGGAAATTCATCTGTGCTAACCCCTTACTACTCCAAGCATCAGCATTATTAGGATCTATTTTTATTGCTTGTTGATGAGCCTGGATCGCTTTGAGCAATTCCCCCTGTTTGTAGAGTATTTTGCCTTGATTATTTAACGCTTTGGCATTATCTGGTTCAAGGGCGATCGCTTTTTCATAAGCTTCTAATGCTCCAGAATATCGTCCCAAGGTAAACAATGCATCTCCTCTACCTTTCCAAGCAGCAGCAGAATCTCTTTTTAGATTAATTAGCTGTTGAAATTTATTTAAGGAATCTTGAGGTTGGTTTTTATCTAAGAAGCTATTACCCTCACGTAGATAATACCAAGGTCTCATCCAAGGTTTGATTACCTCACTAACGATTAATAGCAGAGGGACTAAGATTAACAATAAATATAGTAATTTGTTGCCATATTTAGGTTTTGCGATCGCTTGGTTGGCAATTTCAGAAGTATTATTTATCTGCTTTGTTTCTACTAAGCTTGCTTGATTTTCTCTGACTCTATCTATTGGTTCGCTGGGGTTATTTCTTTGACCTAAATCTTTTAAAACCTCTTCTACTGATTGGTAACGTAATTTAAAATCTGTCCGTACCATTTTATTCAAAATATCAACTAGCCAGGAAGGGGCAACTCTAGCTTCAGGGGCTAAAACACGATCGAGATCATCGCGAATAAATTCCCTTGGTGGCTCTTTAGTTAATAACTGAATTGCTGTCATTCCTAACGCATAGATATCACTATTTAATCTCGGCATTCCCTGCATTTGTTCTACAGGTGTATAACCTTGGTGATAAATACAAGTCCCCTTTTCTTGTTGATTGGAATCGAGTTCTTTGACCGCACCAAAATCAATAATAGTAAATTTATGATCTTTCTTTCTTTGAATTAAATTAGAAGGTTTGATATCTCGATGAATGATATTTTGATCATGTAATAATTGCAAAATTGATAAAATATCCCAGAGAAAAATAATAATATTTTCTAGATTCCATTGATGGCATAATAAGTTTTCTAATGATGAACCTTCAATATATTCTTCAACAATATAAAAACAATCATTTTCTTCAAAATAATCAATAAATTTAGGTACTTGATGAACTGCTTGCAGACGTAATAAGGTGTCTGCTTCTCGTTTAAATAATTTTTCTGCCGTTTTAATATCTGCATGAGCAGGATTCAATTTTTTAATAGCACACCCAGAATTGTTTGTTTGGCTATCTTTGGCTAAGTAAGTAGTCCCAAAACCACCATAACCCAACTCTTTAATAATTTGATAGCGATTGTTCAGCACAGTTTGGAGCATGATTGAAAATTTTGAGCAAGAAAATGCAATAAATATTTACTGATAAAAAAATACTTAAATTCTCAAGTTAACTATTTCATTTTATTGATAAAAGATGATATGTATAAAAAATACATTGGGATTTCAAGAATATTTAATTAGTTTAAAAGAAAATCAGAACTAATGATCTTAAATCCTCATGAAAATTTCTAATTAACTAAAGTTACTAGAGGATTAAAAATCCAAGATATGAGCGATAATGAGCCATTGTGGGACTGGAAACTCAATTTAGGGATAGCCCTAACGTCAGTAATATTGATAACCAGCCAGCAGAACCAAGTTTCCGCCACGACTTTAAATGATTCTGAAGTTATTCATCCCTTGTCTGTAACTCAAACAAATAATAGGCTGAGGACTCAACTTCTCCCTAAAATATATTTAGCTCAAAATCAATTTCCTAATCCCATTCCTCCTAGAACTCCTGAACCTCCTATTAGAGATCCCCAACCTCAGCCTACACCCCCTGTAGAATTAAATCCTGCACCTACGCCAACTCCTCCTGGATTATTAGAAATTCCTGGCACAATTACCGTCAAGCAATTTAAGTTTATTGGTAATACCGCCTTTAGCAATAATGAATTAAGGGAGGTAGTAAAAGACTTTACCAACAAACCGATTTCTTTCGCCGAACTATTACAAGTAGAAGAAATAATCAAAAATAAATATACCGCAGGGTGTCGAGGAGATAATCAACAACCTTGTTATCTTAATTCTGGAGCGTTTATTCCTGCCAACCAAACCTTTAATCAAGACAAGGCAATCATTACCGTTAAGGTAGTAGAAGGAGGCATTGAAAATATTGAAATTACGGGATTAAATAAGCTTAGATCTGGTTATATTCGTAGTCGGATTGAACGGGGGATAAGTCAACCTTTAGAACGGGAAAAGTTACTAGAACAACTACAAATCTTACAACTCGATCCCTTAATTCAAAATATTTCAGCTGAGTTAGCTGCTGGTACTCGTCCTGAAAAAAGTGTCTTAGAACTATCGGTAACAGAAGCCGATCCTTTTTTTACTGAGTTCTTTACCGATAACGCTCGCGCTCCTAGTGTGGGTAGTTGGCGTAGGGGAGTTAGAATTACTGAAGGAAATCTCTTAGGGTTTGGCGATCGCCTGGGAGGAGAATATGTTAATACTAATGGTAGTAATGCGATCAATCTCAGTTATTCTCTGCCGATTACCGCTAGAAATACCACAGTAGATATTAGAGGCGGTGTGACTTCAACTGAAGTAGTAGAAGAGCCTTTTGATCGGGCAGATATTGAAGGGGATTCCTTTAACTTGGAATTTGGGGTACGTCAGCCAGTGTATCGTACTCCCACAACCGAAATTGCGGTGGGACTTTCAGGAACTCGCCAAGAAAGTAATACGGAAGTATTAGGAGAAAACTTTCAACTCTCTCCTGGTGCAGATGCTAATGGCGAAACCAGAATATCTGCCCTCAGATTTAATCAAGAATACACCAAACGGACACTGCAAGATGTTTTCGCATTGCGATCGCAATTTAACTTTGGATTAGATATTTTTGATTCTACCGTCAATAACGCTCCACTTCCTGACAGTCGTTTCTTTGCTTGGCGAGGACAGGGACAGTATGTCAGGCGGTTAGGACAAAATTCTTTGGTGGTTTTACGTTCCGACTTACAATTTGCTACTACCAATCTAGTTCCTTTAGAACAATTTAGCGTCGGTGGTATACAGAGTGTACGGGGTTATCGTCAGGATGCTTTATTAACTGATAATGGCTTTTTTACTTCTGCCGAAGTGCGTTTACCGATATATCAAGCACAGTCAGTAGAGGGTTTGTTATCCGTTGCACCGTTTTTAGATTTTGGTGTGGGCTGGAATGATAACAGCGATGATAATCCTGAAGAGAATGTGTTATTTGGCTTGGGTTTGGGTTTGCAATGGCAAATGGGAGATAAGTTAAATACTCGTTTTGACTATGGTATTCCCTTAACGGATGTGGAAGATAGTGATAATACCTTACAGGAAGATGGGGTTTATTTTTCGGTTAATTACAGTCCGTTTTAATCTTCGCCCTCTTAGCCTTAAGTCTCAACTATGACAGATATGATCTTCGCCCCCGACCGAAGCTAATCCTTTAGGGCTAGCCCCCAACTCGCGCGTTCCTGTGCGCCTTTCGGCGACGCAGGGTCGCTCGTCAAGTTTGGGGGAATAAGAATGGAAGTCCCCCAGAATTGGGGGATTTAGGGTGGGTGGAAATGCCATGAGTTAAAGGGCATATTCCACACCCACCCGAAGGGGGCGAAAACTACTAACGAAACAAAAGTAATGAAACACAATCATCGAATTCGTGGAACAACTTCAGAAATAGAGCAAGCTGCCAGAAAATTAAGAAATAATCTAACTCTCGCAGAATCTCGCTTATGGTCAGCACTACGAAATAAACAACTCGAAGGATTACGTTTTCGCTGTCAGCATCCTGTAGGTAATTTTATTTTAGATTTTTATTGTCCTGCTTGTAAGTTAGCTGTAGAGGTAGATGGGGAAATCCACGTCCAGCAAATCGATTACGACGAAGCTAGAACTTCTGAACTAGCCAAATATGGCTATAAGGTGCTGAGATTTACTAACGAGCAGGTGATGAATAATTTACCTCAAGTGCTAGAGGAAATTAAACGTGTTGCTTTTTTAGCCTTAGAAGACATCTGAAAAGTTTTTAATACTAGATTTAGCCCCCCTAGCCCCCCAAGTTTTGGGGGAATAAGAATGGAAAGTCCCCCAAACTTGGGGGATTTAGGGGGCAAGATCCATAATCAACACATAAAATCTCAATATATAAATGTACGAGACACTCCAGCGTTTCCGTATTCGCTAAAAACGTTTGATGTTTTTTGACATTGTATCTATATTGTAGATACAATAATTTAAGAACAATAGATAATTTGATTATGTCAATTATTGCTAAATGGGGTAACTCTCTGGCAATCCGTATCCCCAAAAACATTGCTGATAAAGTTAATTTAGAAGAAGGATCGTCTATTTCCATTGATGTCATCGACAACAAGATCATCATTAGTTCCAAACGTCTCAAATATACTCTAGAAGAGTTATTAGCCGGTGTTAGTCCTGAAGACTTTGATGGTGAATATGATTGGGGTGAGGCGGTTGGTGAAGAAATCTGGTAAGCATTATATTCCCGAACGTGGCGATATTATCTGGCTCGATTTCGACCCTCAAAGAGGGCGAGAACAGGCTGGACACCGCCCCGCCATTGTCTTATCTCCACAACAGTTTAATTCTCTTTCCTCTTTAGCATTCGTCTGCCCAATTACTAGCAAAGTTAAAGGCTTTAATTTTGAAGTGCCACTAACCGAAGCAACCCAAACTCAGGGAGTTATTTTGATTCATCACCTTAGAAGCATCGATTGGAAAACTCGAAAAATAAAGTTAATCGAAAAAGCTCCTTTAACAGTAATTGAAGAAATTACTGTAAAGTTAGAGCCATTGATTTTTTAAATCAGCAATTAAAAAGGCAAAAAATGCCGATCATTTACATTTTGTATTTGCTAATTTTAAGTTAAAAAAGCGATCGCAGCAAGGCAAATGTTAAAAGAAATTATTAATTGAGCGACCAAAAAGACTTTATAGTTTTGAAATAACTATTTATAAGTCAATTGTAATGCAACGGGCTTTTACCTCTATCTTCCTCTCCACATTACCTTTAGCTACTCTTGGTTGCTTAATTCCCTTGTCTGTACAGGCACAAGTCACCCCAGATGGTACGACATCTACTACGGTTAACCAGGATGGAAATAACTTTACCATTGAGCAGGGCGATCGCACTTTACTCGACCAGTAGGATCTATTTTTCGGTTAATTACAGCCCTTTTTAGAATAACAATAAAACTGAGTTTTTTATGCTAACCAAATACATTCAAACAGCAATGCACCAGGCTACCTATGAACTGCTCGAAGATGGCACATTTTATGGAGAAATAGCAGTATTTCAAGGGGTTTATGCCAATGCGGAAACCTTAGAAGCTTGTCGAGATTTGTTGCAAGAGGTTTTAGAAGGCTGGATTATTCTTGGATTACGCTTACAACACCAGCTACCTATTGTAGACAATATCGATTTAAACTCTCAGCCAGAGGTAGCCTAATGCCACCGTTTAAACCAATTAAACGTCAGGAGTTGATTCGTCAGCTTAAAAAGCTTTGAAGGAGAAACTGTTACTAGTCTTTGTGAAAAAATTACTACTTATCAAGATATTCAGCAAGAAGAAAATAATGAATAATCTAGACGAAATTATCAAAAACTATTCCTATATTGTCAAATACTCATTAGAAGACAAAGCTTATGTGGCTAAATGTGTGGAACTTGGGATTATGGCACACGGGGATAGTCAAGAAGAAGCTATCAAAGAGATTAAAGAAGCAACCAAAGTTCATCTATTAATGTTGTCAGAAGACGGCGAAGAAATTCCTCAACCATCGAATCTGCAATTTACTAATTAATTAAGGGTAAACAAAAATGAAACACATAACTTGGCTCTTTCTTTTTCCTCTAGCTACCCTTGGTTGCTTAATTCCTCTAACTGCTAAAGCACAAGTAACACCTGACAATACGACATCAACAACAGTTAATCAAGATGGGAATAATTTTACCATTGAGCAGGGCGATCGCGTTGGGGATAATCTATTTCATAGTTTTAATGAATTTTCTGTACCTACATTAGGCTCGGCAGCGTTTAATAATGCTGGTGATATTGCTAATATTTTCAGTCGAGTAACGGGTAGTAGTATTTCGTCTATCGACGGGTTACTTAGTGCTAATGGTGCAGCGAATTTATTTCTGATTAATCCTAATGGAATTATCTTTGGGAAGAATGCCAGTTTGAATTTGGGTGGTTCGTTTTTTGCCAGTACTGCTGATAGTTTATTGTTTGAAGGAAATACGGAATTTAGTGCGGTTAATCCCCAAGCACCGCCTTTATTAGAGGTTAGTATTCCGATTGGCTTAAATTTTCGAGATGATACTGGGGATATTGTTAATAGTTCCATTGCTCCCGATCCTACTGCTAATACTCCTGTTGGGTTACAGGTACAACCTGGAAAAAATATATCTTTTATTGGTGGTGACGTGAGTTTTGATGGTGGAATAATATCTGCATCAGGAGGAAAAGTTGAATTAGGGGGATTAAGCGCAGCAGGAAAAGTTGGAATTAATAGTAATGGTACTTTGAGTTTTCCTGACGCAGTAGTTAGGAGTGATGTATCTCTGAGTAATGAAGCTTTGGTTAATGTTCTAGGCGATGTCGGCGGTAGTATTGGGGTTATTCTCTTAACTTAATCAATGGCGGACAAATACTAGCTATTATCCGTGAAGCTGAGAATGGTCTTTCTGCTGGAAAAGGAAATGCGGGAAATGTAATTATCAATGCTAGTGATACTGTCACCCTTGATGGTAAAACCCCTGATGGTCAATTTCTTAGTGAGATTGCTAGTGACCTAGGTTTGGGAGCAGTGGGCAAGTCTGGTAATATCGAAATTACCACAGGCAATCTATTTTTAACTAATGGCTCTCGACTTGCTACTAGCACTTTGGGAAAAGGTGATGCAGGAAATATAACAATCAAGGCGATAGATAAAGTATCTTTAGACAATAGTTTGATCTTCGGTACAGTAGAAGCAGGAGCAGAAGGTAACGGCGGTGAAGTTAAGATTGATACTAGTTCTCTTAATTTAACCAATGCAGGATCTATACTTACCATTGTCCGCAAAGCTATCGATTTTCGATCTTCAGGAAAAGGAAATGCGGGCAATGTAATTATTAATGCTCGTGATGCCATTACTCTTGATGGCAAACCCTCTGATAGTGGATTTTCAAGTAAAATCAACAGTGAATTGGAACCTGGAGCAGTAGGCAAGGCTGGTAATATTGACATTACTACAGGAAATCTCGCTTTAACTAATGGTGCTGAACTTGAGAGCAGTAGTTCAGGAGTTGGTGATGCAGGGAATTTAAATATTACAACTAAATCGTTAACTCTAGATGAGTCAAAAATTCTTGCATCAATTACCCCTTCTGAATTGATTCAAGGTCAATCTAATACAGGTGGTAATATTACCATCAACTTCAAAGATATCCTGACTCTAAGTAACAACAGTCAAATTACTGCTCAAGCTAACCAAAATGCCAACGGCGGTAACGTTACCATTAATGCTCCCGAGCGATTGATCATTGCTTTCCCTAACCAAAATAACGACATTACCGCTAACGCATCTCAAGGAAGAGGTGGAAATATTAATATTACGGCTCAATCTATTTTTGGACTAGAAGAACGTCCTCTCAATCCTTTCACTAACGATATTAACGCCAGTTCCGAATTTGGCTTGCAAGGTGGCATATCTATCAACACTCCCGATATTGATCCTATTAGTGGCTTAATCGAATTGCCTCAAGCTGTGGGCGATGCTTCAGATCAAATTTCCCAAAATCCTTGCGAACAGGGGGTAGGAAGTGAATTTCTGGTTACAGGAAAAGGTGGTTTACCTCCCAATGTTAATGAATCCCTCAATAGTGAATCAGCACAAGTAGGTTTAATCGAAGCAGTTCCATCACAACAACAAACTGTAGGGGCGAATAATATTCGCCCAAATCCATCAACAATATCAGAAGCAGTACCAGCCCAAGGATGGATATTTAATGACAAAGGAGAAGTTACTTTAACTGCTTATTCGACATCTGGTAACAAAATCAAACGCTCTGGACAACAACATCCCAGCACTTGCAAGAGTGGAATTACTCCCTAACTTCTATCCATAGGCGTTAGGGCGATCGCACTTACTAAAGTATAATGCGATCGCTTTAAACACTAATCAATAAAATATAAATAATATGAAGCTAGAATTAGTTGCAATTTGGAGATAAACAGCAATGTCGGAAATGATGACTTTGGCAGAAATAAAACGTAACTATGACGGTGAGTGGGTATTGATTGCCTATACTAAAACCGATGAAGATTTACAAATAATTGAGGGCAAAGTAATAGCTCATTCTGCCAATAAAGAGGACATATATCAAGTCTTAGAATCTACACCAGAGCAAGCCCTGGCAATTGAATACATGGGTGAAGTGCCTGAAGATCTAGCCTTTATTTTATGAACAATAAAAAGATTTATCGCGTTCAAAGACAGCAAAATGTACTGTGGTTGAGGGCTGCTGTTGGACAGAATCAAGATACGCCATTATTAGTCAGGCTATTGATAGACACTGGAGCTAGTTATACTGTTTTGCCAACTCCAATTTTGCAGCGTATTGGCTGTAATTTAGACCAACCTAAGCAGAAAAAAAAGATTGTCACTGCTAATGGTGTAATTACAGTACCGATCATAGCTATACCTTGGTTTAATTGTTTGGGAATAAAACGCGAAAATTATCCCGCAGTAGGACTAGACTTACCAGCCAATAGCTTTACGGATGGCTTGTTAGGAATGGATTTTTTGAGGGAAGTGAAAGCGATAATTGATGTAGCCAGAGGAGAAATAAGGTTAGACAACTAACAATTTCAAACACTAGAAAATATTAGATTTTGCCATCAAAGCGATCGCTCTTTAACCAGTTCTTGGTTGAAGGTCAATAATACGTTTATCTCAATCCACTTGAAAAATGCGTATTAATTGCGTAAATTTAAAGTGGAGGTAAAAACAATGGCACAAAATTCAGACAAAATTAAACTAAGTTTAGAAATTCCTTTAGAATTAAATGCTCGACTAGAAGAGATTGCTAAGGAGCTTGGCAGTACTAAAAGTGATGTTTTAAGACGCGCTTTAGCACTAATGGAAGTAGCTCACGAAGCACGGAAACAAAATAAAATTGTTGGTGTATTAACTCAGGAACAAAAACTAGAGAAAGAATTTATTGGTATCTAGATGGATGGCACATCAACAAGAAGATCTATCTCAATTGCCTCCGTTATATGAAAGAGTTACCACCGCTACAGAAACACCAGACGAACTTCAACATCGACTGCATTTAGAAAAAGCTAAATTTTACGCTAGTGCTTTGGGCGTTTTTAGTATTTTCGTGGTTTTGGTGCTGATTATTTTTTTCCATGAAGATGCCGAGTTGAAAAAATCAGCACAAACGATGTTACAAGCTCTAGCAGCAGGATTTATTGGTTATTTAGTCAGGCGTTAACAAAGCTTTAGCCAAAAGTAAATGTTAAAAGAAATTATTGATTTAATCAACAAAAAGACTTTATAGTTTTGAAATAACTATTTATGAGTCAATTGTAATGCAACGGGCTTTTACCTCTATCCTCTTCTCCGCATTGCCTTTAGCTACTCTTGGTTGCTTAATTCCTCTAACTGCTAAAGCACAAGTTACCCCCGACGGTACGACATCTACTACGGTTAACCAGGATGGAAATAATTTTACCATTGAGCAGGGCGATCGCGTTGGTGATAATCTCTTTCATAGCTTCAATCAGTTTTCTGTCCCCACATTAGGTTCAGCAGCCTTTAATAATGCAGGGGATATTGCCAACATCTTCAGTCGCGTCACGGGTAGTAGTATTTCTAGTATTGACGGGTTAATTAGTGCCAATGGTGCAGCTAATTTATTTCTCATTAATCCTAACGGGATATTATTTGGGGAGAATGCTAGTTTAAATCTAGGTGGTTCGTTTTTTGCTTCTACTGCTGATAGTTTATTGTTTGAAGGAAATAGGTCGTTTAGTGCTAGTAACCCTCAAGCACCACCATTGTTAGAGGTTAGTATTCCTATTGGTTTGAATTTTCGAGATAATCCAGAGGATATTGTTAATA
>CAYMWC010000163.1:0-13139 GCA_964393695.1 uncultured Pleurocapsa sp. | reverse complement strand
TGGGCTTTAGTCCACCGTCCTTTAAGCGTTTAGTGATCAATGACCAGTGACTAGTTGGAAGTACTTTCAATTTGAGTCAAGTGCAGTTTCCTTTTTTTAAGGGATAAATGCCATCAATACTTCAAATATGTATTTTACTTTTCAAACGAGACTTACGCTTGCCGAAAAAACTTCAGCTTGCTTACTCGTTCAATCTTTTCTCTCAAAAGGAGAAGGGTAAACGGTAACTGATAATTGCTAACTGTTCACTAATAAAAACTAATTTGGGAAAGAAACGAGAGAGATAATTAATTGTGCTTCAATATGATTCTTTTCCTCTGTTAACCGCAACTTAAACAATCAATATCTAATTCCACTGTCTTAATCACAGGCAGTGCTTTTTTTTAAGATTTGATATCTAGAGTATGAAAGAGTTTAATCATTTTTTGTCAAAGTCCCGTTAGAGCTTAGCCGTGTAAACGCACCTACCGACGGACAAATTATTAAAATTAATACCTATCCTGGAGAAGTTAAAATCTATCTCGATTCTGAGAATAGCGATCGCGTTGCTCATTTAACTAATTATAAGGCGATCGTCAAAATAAATTTAGAGGAGTAAGCTGTTACGCATTTAAATTGCTGGTTGAGAAAGGAGTCAGAAGTAGAAAAGCCAATTCACATAAAACGTGTAATATATAAGTTAAGTAAAAATACGTAGATATTTTTAGATTTTTAATAGCTTTGAGCAAAAGTGATTTGTTTGTTTGGTGTTGTCTTAATTTCTAAATAATTTGCTTTCAACACTTGATAAATAAGGACTTTATTCATTCTTTAATATAGATTAATAATAGCTACAATGTCTGCACATCAAACCAATAACGTCAAAGATCAATCTAGTTCTCAAGTATTTGAAACTGATATTAATTCCGAAGCAACTTTAACTGATATTTCCCAAAATCCCACTGCATCGAATAATGAACAGGTTGGCTCTACACCAGTTGAAGCCTCGAAATCAGTTATTTCGGAAAAAGAGACAGAGGCGCAAATTGATTCTTATTCAGAGAATGTCAATCAACAGGAAGGCGAATTAATCAGGCTGGAGACAAAATCGCCCAATAAAGACCGAAAAAAATCAATTTTTCAAAGGCTGAAAACCACAACAGCAGCTACTTTAGTAGGTAGTGCGGTAATGTTACCCATACTAGCAGTGGGAACAACAACCTATTATTTTGGTAGCCAAGCTGTCAATAAACAGGTAATCTTGGCAAAACGAGTTGATAATATTGGTTTAGCTGCAACAGAGTTAGCACGACAACAAAAATTACTAGCAGCTTTATTAATTGGTACTGGAACAACAGCTTTGTTAGCTGGTGCTATAGCTGCTTTAGGGACGAAACGGCTGTTGGATTCGATATCTAAAATAACTACGGAGGAAACCACCGAAGATTCTAAAACTCAGGTGTATAGAGAGTTTATTCAGAGCTTAAGCCAATCTGTTTCCCAACAAGATATTCTTAAAGCCATTGTTGAAGAGGCACGCAACTATTTAAATTGCGATCGCGTTATTGTCTATAGTCTTAATCAAGATAAATATGGCGTAATAGTAGCAGAGTCAGTAGCACCTGGTTATACCCAAGCATTAGGTACAACCATTCAAGATCCCTGTTTTGAAGCTAGATATCTTGACAAGTATCGCGATGGTAGAGTGCGAGCAATAGATAATATTCACGAAGCGGAAATGACCCCGTGTCATAAAGAGCAGTTGGAAAAGCTAGAAGTAAAAGCGAATCTAGTTACGCCTATTATTAATGAAGGAAATTTATTTGGGCTATTGGTAGCCCACCAATGCGAAAAACCGCGACACTGGCAGCAAGGAGAAATTGAATTTTTACATCAACTAGCCAAAAAGGTGGGTTTGACGCTCGAAAACGCTAAGTTATTAGATGATCTAGTTCGTTTCCAGACTCAAGCAGAAACAGAAAGAAAATGGACTAATTACTTTACCGAGGCGATTCAATATATTCGTCAATCCTTGCAACAAGATGATGTTTTAGAGATTAGTGTTGAAGAAGTACGACGGGTTTTAGAATGCGAGCGCGTGGTGGTTTATAGTCTTAACCAGGATAAATATGGGGTAGTTATCGCCGAATCAGTAGCCCCAGGCTATCCTAGAGCTTTAAATAAAACCATAGAAGATCCTTGTTTTGAAGCCAGATATCTAGAGAAATATCGTGATGGTCGAGTCAGAGCCATAGATGATATTTATCAAGCAGGGATGACTAAATGCTATATCGAACAGCTAGAAAGCTTGGAGGTAAAAGCTAATTTAGTTACACCGATTCTCAACGAAGGTAAGCTATTCGGTTTACTAGTAGCCCATCAATGTAGCCAACCGCGTAACTGGCAGGATTACGAAATTCGCTGGGTGACACAGATTGCTACTCAGGTGGGTTTTGCTTTAGACAATGCCAAAGTGCTAGCAGCCTCAAGCACTATTCAGACTCAAGCAGAAACAGAAAGAAAATGGACTAATTACTTTACCGAGGCGATTCAATATATTCGTCAATCCTTGCAACAAGATGATGTTTTAGAGATTAGTGTTGAAGAAGTACGACGGGTTTTAGAATGCGAGCGCGTGGTGGTTTATAGTCTTAACCAGGATAAATATGGGGTAGTTATCGCCGAATCAGTAGCCCCAGGCTATCCTAGAGCTTTAAATAAAACCATAGAAGATCCTTGTTTTGAAGCCAGATATCTAGAGAAATATCGTGATGGTCGAGTCAGAGCCATAGATGATATTTATCAAGCAGGGATGACTAAATGCTATATCGAACAGCTAGAAAGCTTGGAGGTAAAAGCTAATTTAGTTACACCGATTCTCAACGAAGGTAAGCTATTCGGTTTACTAGTAGCCCATCAATGTAGCCAACCGCGTAACTGGCAGGATTACGAAATTCGCTGGGTGACACAGATTGCTACTCAGGTGGGTTTTGCTTTAGACAATGCCAAAGTGCTAGCAGCCTCAAGCACTATTCAGACTCAAGCAGAAACAGAAAGAAAATGGACTAATTACTTTACCGAGGCGATTCAATATATTCGTCAATCCTTGCAACAAGATGATGTTTTAGAGATTAGTGTTGAAGAAGTACGACGGGTTTTAGAATGCGAGCGCGTGGTGGTTTATAGTCTTAACCAGGATAAATATGGGGTAGTTATCGCCGAATCAGTAGCCCCAGGCTATCCTAGAGCTTTAAATAAAACCATAGAAGATCCTTGTTTTGAAGCCAGATATCTAGAGAAATATCGTGATGGTCGAGTCAGAGCCATAGATGATATTTATCAAGCAGGGATGACTAAATGCTATATCGAACAGCTAGAAAGCTTGGAGGTAAAAGCTAATTTAGTTACACCGATTCTCAACGAAGGTAAGCTATTCGGTTTACTAGTAGCCCATCAATGTAGCCAACCGCGTAACTGGCAGGATTACGAAATTCGCTGGGTGACACAGATTGCTACTCAGGTGGGTTTTGCTTTAGACAACGCTATGCTACTGAAAAAATTAAAAAATGATGGTCTACCAACTCAATTACTAAATAATTTCAGTCTGGGTATTAGTGAAAACGTTAATCAACCAGAACTTCTAAAAATGGCTGTTGAACAAGCTCGTAAAGTAATCAAGCTAGATCGCGTTAGCGTCTATCAGTTTGATGCTAACTCGAACGGCAGTATCGTAGCTGAATCAGTTGTGCCTGGTTATCCTAGAGCCTTAAATTCCCAGATTAAAGACCCCTGTTTTGCTCAAGAATATGTTGAAAAATATCGTCAAGATCGTACCAAAGCGATGCCCTTGGCTAGCTTTGCGATCGCTAATATCTATCAGGCTAATTTAACCGACTGTCATCTAGAGCAGCTAGAATCTTTGTCTGTCAAAGCTTGTATTATCGTCCCAATTTTACGAGACGAGGAATTATTTGGTTTACTCATTGGACATCAATGCGAACAACCTCGCTTATGGTCAGAGTTAGAAATAGATTTATTTGCTCAACTAGCTCTGCAATTGGGATTTGCCTTAGAGCGAGTTAAGTTAAAAGCAGAATTAGATGTAGCGAAAAATGCTCAAAGACAGGAAGCGGAGCAACAACAACTAGAACAACAAAATCTCAATGAAAGGATCTCAAAACTATTGATCGAAAACCAAGCTGCGTTGCAAGCTCTAAGAGCTAAAATTAACTCTCAATCAGTGATTACAGGGGATTTTCTCAATCAAATCGAAGCAATGAGTAAACAGGCTAGAGTGGTCATGAATGAGGATTTAGAATCTCAGCAACGACTAAATTACGAAAAAACTCGCAAACAAACTTCAAATAATCAGTTTAACAACAATATTACGGCTGCTCAAAGAGCGATCGCTGAAGCTAGGAAAAAAGTGGAGGTGTTAAATCAGTCCCACCAAAATCTTCACCAAATGGTAAGTTTAATCAACGATCTCAAAGAACAAATCGCTCACTCATCAACACCAATCAAACCAGCCGAGTTAGCAATGGGAGAAATTACCGTTGAAGCTGATGAAATAACCTTAGAGCCAATAAAGAACTATAGTTCTGAACTAGATCTAATTACAGGACAATTTGTTGACCAATCCGAGTCTGCACCGAGTTTAATTTTAATGAATCAATTTATCGGCGAGATTACTAACTTATCAGGTCAAATTTCCGAGCAATCCTTATTCGTCACCGAGTCGTTTCAGAAGTTAGCTGCATTTGCCAAACAGCTATCAGAACCTGAAGAATCGTCATCAAAGAATTAAGATTAGTACCGTTACACGGAAGTCAAAAGTCAAAAGTTCTTAAACTTTTTTTAAATGGTATATTGCAACAGGATTTAGTATCAGATCTTCTTCAACCTTTCACCACGGCTATGGGTCGCAAACGAGCAACTTTATGGGCAATACCAGCTTTGCTGACTGTTTCCACTACTCGACTGACATTTTTATAGGCTTGAGGAGCTTCTTCTGCTAGTCCTGGCATCGAGCCAGCGCGGATGTTAATTCCTTGTTTTTCTAGTTTTTCTCTCAGGCGATCGCCTGTAATAGTACGTTTTGCCTGTCGGCGACTCATTACCCTTCCCGCACCATGACAACTTGAGCCAAAAGATAGTTCTTCATTAGCTTTCGTACCGAGAAGAATCCAACTTTCAGTTCCCATTGAACCAGGAACGAGAACGGGTTGACCCAATGGACGATATTCTGAGGGTAATCCAATAAATCCTGCTCCAAAGGCTCGCGTTGCTCCTTTACGATGGACGCAAACAGTTAGTTCTTCTCCTTCAATTCGGTGAGTTTCAATCTTTGCCATGTTGTGGGCAATATCATAAACTTGACGCAATGGTTCTGCCTCTGCTTGAGAACCAAATACCTCTTGAAAACTAAGTCGAGCGTGATACGCTAATGCCTGACGGTTGGCAAAAGCATAATTCGCTGCCGCTTTCATGGCTGCCAAGTAAGCCTGTCCTTCGGGAGAATCAAAGGGAGCGCAGACCAATTCCCGATCAGGTAGTTTAATGCCATATTTAATCACTGCCCACTGAAAATCGTGAACGTAGTCAGTACAAATTTGGTGTCCAAACCCGCGGGAACCGCAGTGAATCTGCACGGCAAGACACCCTGGTTCGAGTCCCATTACCGTCGCTGCTTCAGGATCGAAGATCTCCTCGACCACATCTACTTCCAGAAAGTGATTACCCGCTCCTAGAGTCCCTAATTGACCTTTACCCCTTTGTTTTGCTCTTTGACTGGCTTTAGCTGGGTCTGCTCCTTCTAAGCAGCCAAATTCCTCTGTTCTTTCTAAATCTTCTGGGGTGGCATATCCTTTGGCTAATGCCCAACGCGCACCTTGACGACACACGCGATCAAATTCTTCGGCTGATAAGAGCAGACTACCACCTTTTCCCACTCCACTGGGGCAGTTGCGATATAAGGTACTAGCTAAATCATTTAAATAAGGTATAGCAGTTTGATATTCAATGGACGAGGCTAAAACTCTGACACCACAGTTGATATCGTAACCAACTGCCCCTGGGGAAATAATTCCCTCTGGTACTTTGGCAGCCATCACGCCACCGATGGGCATCCCATACCCTTGGTGAACATCGGGCATAATCGCAACGTGACCTACTAAACCAGGTAGACAAGCAACATTAACTCCCTGGGTAAGGGATAAATCTCCGAGGGCATCCTCTAATAATTCCTCGTCGGCAAAGATCCAGACAGGTATATTCATTTCTGAATGAAAAGATGTCGGAATTACCCAGACATAATCATCGATGCGCTGTAAATCTTGTTTTCTAATCTTCATTGCCCCTCCTCCTGCAAGGTTTATTGGGGGCATAGTCATTTTATATTTTGACTACTTTTTTCCCTTATACATCCAATACTAACGTGACTTCCAACCCCAATTCTGTCTCGCGAATTGCTAAATTGTGATAAGTTACTGCTTTGATATCCTTGAGCCATTGCTGAGTGCGTGCGCCAGTAACTTTTGCTTGTAGACTTGTTTCATCGAGATGTTGAATTTCTAGTCGCTCAAATCCTAAACCTTCACTTTCATGTAAATAGAGTAATTCGTTTAACCAAGCAACAAGTAGACTTTCATGGTCAATAGCTTTAAGTTGAATCAACCTCGTTATCCGATTTCCTGGTTCTAACTGCATTCCGACTAGAGAATAAAGTCCCAAAGCTGCTTGAATAAACAACTGAGCTAAATCCTCTCCCCTAACTCGATAAGCCCAATCAGCGGTATGTTCGATTTCTTCAAAACTTTTCACTTGTTTAGTCATTTATTCAGGACTCCGAGTATCGTGCAACACAGTGCGATCCCATACTCTCTACTTCGATCTTATCGCGTTTAGCCGAACCAGTAGTAGTCTCAGCAGTTAAAAATGTTAATTGAAGTGATAGTGAAACAAACAAAGGAATCCAGAGATATAAATGTTCTATCTGCGATCGCTTATATGGGAAAATTGAAGCATCTTTTATTTCAGCATGAATCTAGAAAGAAATCGATAAAGCTGAGAATAATATCAATGAAACTTAATAAAATTCAGTGTTTTCCCTTGCTTGACCGCAATGCATCTTAATTGAGAATAGTCCAGAAGGGTGCATTAACGAGAAGTAACGCACTATCCCTCTTGCTACACTAAGACAAGACTAGTTAAAAGGAACAACAAACGCTAGAGGGAACTTGGGAAGAAATTCTCCAACATAGTGCTGAATTAGCAGGTCAGCGAGTCAGATTGACCATTTTGCCCCATCAAGCTTCAAAATCCCCCGCTACGCAAACCCTAGACCAAAGATTAAAAGGAAAAGTTGGACGAGTCAACTTTCAGCTATCAGACTTATCTGAGCGAGTAGGAAACGCCTGTACAGAGCTTTCAGAAGCTCAAGACTCATCAACATCAAATCAATGACTCTTTGCGATGCCTCTCCTCTAATTGCCCTAATCAACCAAGGTGATGACAACCATCAACGCTGTCTCGATCGCGATTTTTACATTTATCGATCGCGCTTAACCCCAAACCTTTGAGATCAGAATAATTGACTAGCAAAAAGACTAAGGCGATCGCCTTAGCTGCATTCAAGGTTATTTACCGCTGGTATACTGAAAAGTTAGACTTTAGGTGTAAGTAAGAAAAAGTTGCAAGTGACTAGTTTATGAGTATCACGGAAATAAAAGATGCGGTAATGAAACTATCAGCTGATGAGTTGAGAGAGTTCGTTGAGTGGATTGATGAGTTGCACGAGTCCCAGTGGGACAAGCAGATTGAAGAGGATTTGCAGGCTGGGAAGCTAGACCACCTGATTGCAAAAGCCAGAAAGGAATTTAAAGAGGGAAGGTGTCGGCAGATTTGAAACACTTCACAACATCTCAATTTTGGAAGTGCTACCATCAACTGCCTAGAGAAATACAAGAGTTAGCTGATAAGAATTACGAATTGCTCAGGCGAAATCCAAAGCATCCGTCATTGCACTTTAAGAGGATTGGTGCTGAGCTTCGGTCTGTAAGAGTTGGGAGAAACTACAGGGCGTTGGGGGTGAACGAACCTGATGTAGTTTTGTGGTTCTGGATTGGGACACACAATGAGTATGATAAGATTCTCGCTCGGAGAAGGTAGTGTACGCACTGAATTACTTTTAACGTGGAACTGTAAGCATATAGCTTTAACTTACCCTGACTCTTCAAATGAATATCATCTATCTGTCTTCCTGCTTCACCCAAAGTCTGACGCATCAAATCTGCTGCCATTGCTTCCGAAGGGGCAAGCGTAAAACGCCTTACCTTTGGTGAGACAGTGTAGCTATCATAAGAGAACCTATCTTTACTGGTTGATTATCTAAGATTGTCTATCAGTAACAGAAAAACTTCTGTATTGGCGATCGCCTATAAAAGGCTGAGAATAATATCAATTCACTATCGTTCTAGAGATCGCGGTAAGTTCTCATAGGACTATTTTAGAGATCGCAGCTTTTTACAAACCTGTGCGATCGTTAATGGTTATCAAAATAAACTTATGTAACATTCGAGTTTGCACATAAGTTCCTCACAATCTTTTTCTAGTCTGAAAGAAACAGTTAGATCGAAATAAAAAGCATAAAATCCTGTTTTTTCTCTAAAATCCACAATCTACCTACGAACAAAGATTTGGATTAACTAATTTGTTATTTATTGCGATCGATTTGATTTATTTCAGGAGGAATTGAAAATGAGTTTAAAAAATTACGAGAAGGAAGTAGAACACTTGGGAGAATCGCGGGGTGTCAAAGACCACGACCACGATATGATTCACGATCTGAGCCGCAGGCTGGATGCCCTATGGCGGTATGATCAATATATTGCCAACGCTAAGGGTTATGAGTCGGTGCAAGCCTTCTGGAAAAAGGTTAAGTCACAAGAGAAAGAAAACATAGTGGAATTGAAGAAACTACTCTCGGAACATATCAGGCTCGACGATTTTTAAAGCATTATTTTTGAGATAGTAAGGAGAAATATCGTGACAACGATACTTACAGAGAAGATTGAAAGACTAAAGACCAAGATGAAGGGTCATGTAGTGCTTCCTGAAGATGCGAATTATGATGAAGTTCGCAAAATTTGGAATGGAATGATCGATCGACATCCCTTTGTCATTGTGCATTGCGCTGATGCTGATGACGTTACTCGGACAATTTCCTTGGCGCGTGAAAACGGGCTGGAAATATCAATTCGGGGGGCTGGGCATAACATCGCGGGGAATGCTATGTGTGATAACGGCGTGACCATTGATTTTTCTACTATGACTAATGTCCGCATTGATGCTGAAAAGAGGCGCGCGTATGTCGAACCAGGTGCCACACTTGGTGATTTTGATAAAGCAGCACAGGCACAGGGGTTAGCTACTCCAGTAGGAATTAATTCAACCACTGGTATTGCAGGTCTTACCCTCGGTGGCGGTTTTGGTTGGTTGACTCGTAAGTATGGCATGACAATCGACAATCTTGTCTCTGCGGAAGTGGTTACAGCAGACGGAAATAAGCTACGAGCAAGCGAAAAAGAACACCCCGACCTTTTCTGGGGGATTCGAGGTGGTGGCGGTAACTTTGGTGTAATAACTGAGTTTGAATTCGAGCTTCATCCTGTAGGTCCTGAAATATTGGCTGGGTTAATCGTTTTTCCCTTCAGCCAAGCCAAGCAGGTGCTGACAAAGTATCGGGAATTTGTTAAATCAATCCCCGAAGAACTCAACGTCTGGGTAGTGCTTCGCAAGGCTCCACCACTGCCTTTTCTGCCTGAAAATGTCCATGGACAAGAGGTGGTGGTAATGCCTGTGTTTTATGCAGGTGATATTGCCGAAGGTGAAAAACTAATCAAACCTCTACGCAATTTTGGCGATGCCTATGGCGAACACATTGGTATTCAGCCATACGTAGAATGGCAGCAAGCTTTCGATCCTTTGCTGACACCTGGTGCTAGGAACTACTGGAAAACTCATAATTTCACTGAGTTAAGCGATCAAGCATTGGATACATTCATCGAATTCGCCGACAACCTACCTACGTCACAGTGTGAAATCTTCATCGGCTTGATTGCTGGGGCAGCCAACCGCGTTTCGCCAGATGCCATGGCATATTTTCATCGGGATGCCAAGTTTGTGCTGAACGTACACGCACGATGGAATGATATAGGTCAGGATGAGATGTGTATCACCTGGGCGCGTGAGTTTTTCCAAGCTTCTGCACCTTATGCATCCGCTGGTGCTTACGTAAACTTCATGACCGAAGAGGAGGGCGATCGCGTCGTAGCGGTCTACGGCTCTAACTACGAGCGTTTGGTAGGGATTAAGAATCAGTACGACCCTGAGAACATTTTCCATTTAAACCAGAATATCAAACCATGAGCTGACTTGGCGGCGATCGAGTTTCTCTAAACGACGAGATCCGAGAACGCAATCATTTTCCAGACAAAGTAAATTAAAGAACGCTTTTCGCCATGGTTGCGATCGCTGTCTAACTATCCAGTTGCATCCGATGGAACGGGGAGCTTTGGTTAGAATTGAAAGGCTACTAATGCAGATGAACTGCGACTTTAGACACACTTAATTTCGACGCTGTTCATATTGCAGCCGCAACTGTTCACAGCATGGATTATTTAATAACATGGAACTGCAAGCATATTGCCAATGCTCAAATACAGAGAAAATTGGCAGAAATCAGTCTTGATTTTGGATATGAGTTGCCGATTCTTTGTACACCTTATGAACTACTTGGAGGTTAACTATGCATCAGGATGAGATTGTCGAAGAAATTCACAGAATTCGTGAAGAGTACTCTCGTTCATTCAATCATGATTTCAAAGCTATCTTCGCTGACTTACAAAAGCAGCAAGCGGAGAGCGGAAGAGAAGTTGTGGACTTATCGCGAAAGCGAAGTCTAACAACACGTTGGAAAAGACGGTCAAGAGAGCTTGGTGAGAACGCAAAAGGTACTAACCGCCGCTCAAGTTAGCTGTTATGCGATAAGGGCTTAGCGGATTAAAGTAAACTTTTTGCCATATCGGCGATCGCCTGCTGTGTCGTCTTGGGTAAATAATAATATTTTCCCGCAGCCATTTGAGCCAGTTCTTGGGTTAGGCCAGAGGAAATAAATTTATTTTCGCTATCAATTACCAAGAGTTGCATCCCCAAGGTGCGAATTGCCACTGCAATCTCTAGTAGTTCTGCTTTAATCTTGGGTTTCTCCATTTCAACTAAAGGTTGTCCTAGCGATCGCGATAAGGGGATGTTCGCTTTGCCATCCGTAATCAGAACAATAACTACTTGCCCGATATCCTTGGATTGCCGAGCGTTTTGTCCCATCCGCACCGCTTGAGCTAACCCATGAGCCAGGGGTGAACCACCACCACAGGGAAGACTCTCCAGACGGCGACGGGCGGCAGTAATCGAGCGGGTGGGAGGCAGCAGCACATCTGCCTGTTCACCGCGAAAGACAATCAGGGCAATCTGGTCGCGGTGGCGGTAGGCTTCTCCCAGTAGTTGAAGGACTGCACCTTTTGCCGACTGCATCCGATGTAGTGCCATTGAACCAGAGGCATCCACCACGAAAATAACCAAAGCTCCCGCTTTGCGTGCTAGCCGTTTGACCCGAATATCATCCTCTTCAATAATCACGCGTCGCTGGGGCTGACGGAGACGACGTGCCTTTTGATAGGGAGCTGCTGCTCGTAACGTCGCGTCTACTGCCACCCGCTTCACGATTCCTTTGGGAAACATCGGTTTGACATAGCGTCCCCGATCTTGAGAGAAGATTACCCCTCGTCCTCCTGCCTTTCCCTGGCGACGGTGCGCCATCTGAGTAAAGGAGAGAACGGATGGATCGAGCATGACCCCTTCTGGGGCTAAGATAAACTCTTCGGGAATTTCAGCCGATTCAGGTTCGAGTTGCTCTGGGGTTTCTGGGGTTTCAGCGCGATCGGGTGGTGGTTCTTCGGGCAGAGGTTCGGGACTGGTTGGCGGGGGCTGTTCTGGTGGAACTTCCATGACGATCGCCCGTGGCACGATCGCCAGCTCAACTCCACAACGCAAGTCCTCGGCATTAACTGCTAACCTGCCATTTAAGGCAGCATGGGCTTTGGCAATCCGCGTGGCAAACAATTCGGCTCGATGTCCTGACACCTGTCCCAGAATGGCTTCCTGCACTAGATATTCGATTTGCTCGGTGGCGATCGTCACCTGCTTTAGCCAAGATCTTGCCAGCACGATCTGGGTTTTGAGGTCGTCCAGCTCTTCGGTGTATTGGCAGAGAAAGTCCCTGGGAGACTCCTGATAGCGAACCACTCGCTCGACCGCTTCGACGCGATCTTCAACCTCCAACACTTCATCAGCAGATAGGACGCTGGCAAATCGATCGATTAAATGCGCCCGTAGATCTCCTTCTGCTGGGTTGTACGTGGCAATAAACAGCGGCTTGCAGGGATGTTGAAAACTAATACCTTCTCGCTCGATCTGATGATATCCTTCTGCCAGGATGGTCAGAAGCAGGTTGGTGATATGTTCGTCCAACAAATTTATTTCATCCACGTAAAGTACTCCCCGATGAGCTTCTGCCAGCAGTCCAGGTTGAAACACTGTTTCTCCCCGCTTGATCGACTGGCTGACATCCACCGAACCGAGTAAGCGGTCTTCCGTCACACCTAAAGGCACCTGGATGAAGGGAATGGGAATAATTTGCCTGGGAGGAGAAGAAAGAGGAGAGGAGAACTGAGAGCGGGTTGCATCGTCCCATTCCTCTGGACGATCTGGGTCGCAGTTACAGCAAGACCCTTTGACTACCTCAATGGGAGGCAAGAGTGCGTGGAGAGCGCGTGCCATGACCGATTTGGCCGTCCCCCGCCGCCCTGCAATGATTACGCCACCCAATCCTGGATCGACTGCCAGCAGCAACAGTGCCAACTTAATCCCATCCTGCCCCACAATTGCCGTTAAGGGGAAGGTAGTAATGATAGAGACACGATTCAACTCGGATGTAACTGTCATACGTAGGATTAAACCGCTAGGGCTTAAGGAATAGAAGAAATCGGCAGAGACTGATTCGTCACCTTTTCACTTTGACCCATTTTGAACCCCTCTAAGCA
>CAYMWC010000162.1:0-13187 GCA_964393695.1 uncultured Pleurocapsa sp. | reverse complement strand
ACTTGTTTTTTTTGCTATTTATTATTAAATTGTCATAACCATTCTAGAAGAGCCATCATTTTTAGCTTATTGGCATAAGTTGTTTTATATTTATTTTCTGATCTTAATAGTATTATTTCACTTATATTTTATTAATTTAATTAATTTATATACTGATAGAGGAAGTAGTAATCAGTAATCAATCATGCGCGATCGCATTATATCTTGGCTACAAGCAAATGTTTCCAGCCAGCGTTTAGAACATATTTTAGGAGTAGAACAAACCTCTATCTCTTTAGCCCGTCATTACCAGCTTAATGAACAACAGGCAGCCCAAGCTGGTTTAATGCACGATTTAGCAAAATTTTTTTCTCCTCGTAAATTACTCAAAATTGCTATAGAAGCTAAAATTCCAGTAGACGAAATTTATTACGATTATCCTCATTTACTTCACGCTGAAGTCGGTGCAGTGATAGCACAACAAGAATTTAGAGTTGATGATCCAGAAATTCTAAATGCTATAAGCAACCACACTTTGGGTACGCCGCATATGAGTAAATTAAGCTGTGTAGTCTTTATTGCTGACGCTGTTGAACCAAATCGGGGAGATAATTCAGAATTATTAGCAATGCGGGCTACCGCTACCGAAAATCTTTACAAATGTGTACAACAAACCAGTGATTATTCTTTAAAATATCTAGTAAGTCAGCAAAAAATTATTCATCCCCGCACAATCCTAACCAGGAATTGGGCTTTTGCCAAAGCCAAAGAAAATTAATGAATTTAACTTAGCACCATTAATCAAAAACTAAAAAACTAAATTGACTACCAAGGAGTCAGTTCAGAAGCAAACTTAAAAAAATTAAATTATATTTGAATGAGAAAATTATCATCAGAAGCAGCAATTAACTCTCAGCAACCACATACTCAAACTCAAGCAAACGTTGACAGCAAAGAACTCGCTTGGCAAATTGCCGAAGCCGCTGACGATAAAAAAGCGCAAGATATCGTTTTATTAAAAGTTAGTGATGTTTCATATCTAGCAGATTATTTTGTAATTATTACAGGCTTCTCACGGACTCAGTTAAGAGCGATCGCTGACTCCATTGAAGAACGTCTAGAAGAGGAGTTTAACCGCTATCCTGTCAGAGTATCTGGCAAAAGCGAAGGTAGTTGGATCGTCCAAGATTATGAAGATGTGATTGTTCACATCTTTCTCCCAGAAGAAAGAGAATTCTATAATTTAGAAGCCTTTTGGGGACACGCAGAACGTCTTGAATTTTCTCAATCCAGTTAAATATTTCGCCGCTATGAATAAATCCACCGTTAATTTCTGTCCTGTGCCTAGAGAACAGCAGCCGATTCATGAATACGAACAATTAAAAGAATCGTGGCTATTTAATTGGGGAACTTTAGCCATCGGTCAATATGGCAGAAAAATAGCTTGGGTTGCTTTTTGGAGTTGGCTTTTGGTAACACCGTTAGCTATGTCGCTCTTTGCGCCTCTAGAAGAATCCTTCAAGTTTATGCTCGCCAGTCTCATGGGGGTGAGTTTATTAACTGGATTATTTTTGTCAAGAATTTATCTTGGTTGGCAGTATGTCAGAAATCGCCTGAAAAGCGATCGCATATTTTATGAGGAGTCTGGCTGGTACGATGGACAAACATGGCTCAAACCCACTGCCATGTTAAATCGCGATCTTCTAATTGTCAGTTATGAAATTGAGCCGATTATGGTTAGATTACGGCAGACCTATGGTTTAATAGCAGCATTGTTAGGTTTGTGCAGTTTAACTTGGCTAATTTTCGCTTAAACTGATATTTACTATTTTTATAAGCAATTCAAGAGCGAATGACTAGAGGCAAACGCATTCAAACACCGCCGTTAGAAGTCTATCTCTTCCGAGAAGGTATTGTAGAATCTTCTCATCAAGTAGAGGCAACAGTCGTCGATAATCGCGGACGGGTTTTGCTGGTGGCAGGTAATTCGGAAACGACAGCTTTTACCCGTTCGGCTTTAAAGCCATTTCAAGCACTGGCGGTAACTAGCACAGGCACTTTGCAAAGATATGGTTTGAGCGATCGCGATTTAGCGATTATCTGTAGCTCCCATCAAGGAAATATCGAACAGGCAAGACAAGCTTTTAATATTCTTTGGCAAGCTGATGTCGATCCGCTCGCTCTACAATGCCCTATTCCTGAAGGCTCTACCAACCGTTTACAGCACAATTGTTCTGGTAAACACGCAGGGGTACTAGCTGTCTGCAAAAATCGCAATTGGTCTCTTAACAATTATTTACAGCGTTCTCATCCCGTGCAACAGCTTATTTTAAGCAAAATCTCAGAATTACTAGAAATGCCTGGAGATGAACTAATCGGCGCACAGGATGATTGTGGGATGCCTACTTACTCAATGCAATTACAACAGATAGCACATCTTTATGCTCAGTTAGCTGCGAGTAACAATCTAGATTTAGAGCGTATTGCTAGAGCAATGACTTATCATCCTAGAATGATTGCAGGAGATGGAGCATTTGATACAGAGTTAATGCGTTTGAGTGAGGGAGAGTTAGTTAGTAAATCAGGCGCAGAAGGAATTCAGTGTGTCAGTCGTTTGGGGGAAGGTATGGGACTGGCAATTAAAGTCAAAGATGGAGCTAGACGAGCTAAATATGCAGTTGCCATTCATTTATTAAGACAAATGGGTTGGATTAGTCCTGCGATCGCAGAAATTTTAGCCGACACATTTATGCAGTTAACTAGCTACAAGCGTTTAGAAACGATCGGCGAATTATCGATTTTGTAAATGTAATGGTTGATTGGGGATTGGTGATTGGTGATTAGAGTTGATATTAATTGCTACTTGCTACTTTGGTAACTGGTCACTGATGACTGATGACTGTTTACTGCTCACTAATTCCCAAATCCGTGTGAACCGTTTTATATTCTTGATAATCAAGACCTAATAAACCTGCAAAAGTACCTGCACCACGATAAATATATAGCAAAGAAGCAGCGATCGCCTGTTTGCCCAGCAACAAGGCAGGTATTAGCCTCAACAGACCAATAATAATCAATATTAATCCCTTAAGCATTCTGACTAACTGCACCTGTAACGAAGGATATAGTTCTTTTTCAACTAAACTATGAGTTCCCCAAGTACGATAACCACGATTTAGAATCCATTTCAGATTGGTGCGAGAAGCAGGAACCCAGTCATAAACAATAGCCTCATCTGCCCAGATAATGTTATAACCTACTTTATTCAGACTCAAAAAAAAGTGTGAGTCTTCACCACCTGAGATGGCAAAGCGATCGTCAAATACCTGCTCATACTGGCGGATAATTTCCCCTTTAATCATCACATTATTAGTAAAAGCAACATGACGTTGTTCTCCCGTTTTATAGCGGGCAGTATGAAAAAATCTACCGTTAGTCACCCATTTAGGAACATTGCTTTCTTGAAAATAGGGTAAAACTGGTCCAGTTACTATATCTGCATGATATTTTTGCTGGACTAATAATAATTCTTCTAGCCAAGATGCTTCAGGGACTTCATCATCATCAATAATCACCACAAAATCAGTTACTTTGGAAGCTAGGTTAACGGACTTGTTGCGAGCGTAAGTAATGCCTCGTTTTGGCTGCACATCAGTATTTAGTGACCATTGAAAATTACTTTTGATTTCCTCACAAATTTTTTTGGCTACACCAAGAGTGTCATTGTCTACTACAATTACTTCAATTTCAGGACGCTCTATTGTCTTGAAGGTTAATTGATTAATACCCTCCAGAAGACGTTTTAAGCCTTCAGGACGTTTATAGGTAATCACACAAATGGAAATTAGCATATATTAGTTAGAATTGTGAGTTACAGAATAACCCTGGTAAAGGCATATATCGGTTAACTAGATCTAGAAAAAGTCTAATTGCATGCTGAGGAAATTCAAATTTAAGGTTAACTCAATGTAGTATCTGACTTGATTTAGATTAGTTGTCTCATCAAATTTAACACGATTTTTGCCACAGACCTAGATCGTCCAAGCATGTATAGATGGGTTTAAAAACAGAGTTCCTTCCAGCTTATTCATCTTAATTGCAACAGATGCGAGAGATTATGGTCATTGGTAGACGAAGCGATCGCGCAAGCGTACGCGACTAGCGTAATCGCTAACGCGAATATAGAAAGTATCGAGGAATTAGAAAAGATTCTCTCAAAACGTTGTTGTATTCTCAGTAAAATGACGGAACATCTCAGTAAAATAACGGAAGAAATTAAAAACCTAACTGATTATCATTGGTTCAAATACGGCTAGTTTTATATAACCAATATCAATATTTAGTTGGCAGTAATAATAATCATTAACTAGTGAATAATCATCATCTTTATGGACTTACTCAGTATTATTAATTTAATTTTGCTATTAGCTGGCTATATTGTAATCGTTCCCTGCCTAGTCTTTTTAATTGAATGTGCTGCTGCTTTCTTCGCTAGCAAATCCGAGTCCATCCTACCAGATACTCCCAGACCCAAAACTACAGTTCTAATTCCAGCCCATAATGAAGCCGAACAAATTCAATCAGTATTAGAAGTATTATTACAACAAGTAACTACACAGGATGAAGTTATTGTAATAGCTGATAACTGTCACGATAATACTGCCGAATTAGCTAGATCTACAGGTGTAACTGTACTAGAGAGAGAAAACCTCACTTATCGGGGCAAAGGCTATGCCTTAGATTATGCGATGCAGCAGATTAAAGATCATCCTCCTGAAGTACTAGTAATTTTAGATGGTGATTGCATCATTGACCCCAATACACTCAAAAATATTACTTGCAAAGCGATCGCTACAGGCAGACCAGTACAGGCAACCTATTTAATGAAACAGCCAGAAGACCCTAGCCTTAAAGATAATATTTCTATGTTTTCACTCAAGGTTAAAAACTTCGTTCGTTTATTGGGACTAAATCGTCTCGGCTGGCACAGTTTACTAACTGGTTCGGGAATGGCTTTTCCTTGGTCACTAATTAGTCAAGTTTCTTTGGCTGGTAGTAAAACCACCGATGATACCCAGTTAACAGTAGATTTAGCTTTAGCTGGTTCAACTCCTGTATTTTGTGAAGATGCCTTAGTGATCGGTCGTTTAATGAAAGGTAAAGATGCCGAAAGCCAGCGATCGCGTTGGGAACACGGACAGTTAGAGATGATTTTGGTAGAAGTTCCCCGACTGCTCAAAGCTTTCTTTAAAACGGGAAATTTAGGAGCTTTAGGATTAGCTTTGGATATTTCTGTCCCACCTTTATCTCTCCTAGTAATGACTTGGATGCTCAGTCTGATCGTTATCTGGCTGGCAGCTATTGTAGGCGTTACTTCTACTACTCCAGTCATTCTGGTGAGTTTGGCGGGAGTATTTTTAATGACTGGAGTGTTACTCGCTTGGGTTAAATTTGGACGCTCAGATCTGCCTCTGCAAAATTTAATTGCTATTCCTGTCTATATGTTAAGTAAGATTCCCATTTATCTCAAGTTTTTGGTTAAACCTCAAAGTAGATGGTTAAAAACAGAGCGCGATTTACCAAATGGAAATTAAACTTGATACTTTGGTCACTGATCATTTGGTCACTGATCACTATTTTTCTAAATTCCCTGGTAAATATTTCCTGAGAAACGTTAACATAAGTTAACAAGCATAAAATGTAATAGAGTCATAAATACTAATTTTCCATTATTTTTGATCGAGCTTAAACTGTATTTAGTTAGATCAAAAAAGTCAGTTAATCAGAGCGAGACTACTTTGCTAGTCTCCAAAAAATAACCGAGTCACACTCGTTAAAATAACAATAAAAATTCTTAATCTTCAGCTAAGGGAGGCTGTCAGAGTGAGTAAAGATAACAATAAAAAATGGCGTAATGCAGGACTATATGTCTTGTTAGCCATAGTGGTAGTGGCATTAGGTACTGCCTTTTTAGATAAACAACCTCAAGCACGTGAAACTTGGGCCTATAGTAAATTAATTGACGAAGTTCAAAATAACCAGGTAGAAACAGTCAAAATCAGTGCCGATCGCACTAAAGCCCAGGTAATTAACAGTGAAGGCACACCGATTTTAGTTAATCTACCTAATGATCCTGAATTAATCGATATTTTAAGTAATAACGGTGTAGATATCTCGGTTTTACCTCAAAGTGATGAAGGATTTTGGTTTAGAGCTTTGAGCAGCCTCTTGTTCCCCATCTTGCTTTTAGTAGGATTATTTTTCCTACTCCGTAGAGCGCAAAGTGGCCCTGGTTCTCAAGCAATGAACTTTGGTAAATCTAAAGCTAGAGTTCAAATGGAACCAAAAACTCAAGTAACCTTTGGTGATGTAGCTGGTATTGAACAGGCAAAACTAGAGCTTACCGAAGTAGTAGACTTCCTCAAAAACGCTGATCGCTTTACCGCGATTGGGGCAAAAATTCCTAAGGGTGTATTGCTAGTAGGACCTCCAGGAACTGGTAAAACTTTACTTGCTAAAGCAGTAGCTGGTGAAGCTGGTGTACCTTTCTTTAGTATTTCTGGTTCGGAATTCGTCGAAATGTTTGTTGGTGTCGGTGCATCCCGCGTCCGCGACTTATTTGAACAGGCGAAAGCCAATGCTCCCTGTATTGTCTTTATCGATGAGATTGATGCCGTTGGTCGTCAGCGTGGTGCTGGTTTAGGCGGTGGTAACGACGAGCGCGAACAAACTCTCAACCAGTTATTAACTGAAATGGATGGTTTTGAGGGTAATACTGGTATCATCTTGATTGCTGCTACTAACCGTCCCGATGTTTTAGACTCCGCCTTGATGCGTCCTGGTCGTTTTGACCGTCAGGTAGTAGTTGATCGCCCTGACTATGCAGGTCGTCAAGAAATTCTCAATGTTCATGCTCGTGGTAAAACTCTTGCTAAAGACGTAGATTTAAATAAAGTTGCGCGTCGGACTCCTGGGTTTACTGGTGCTGATCTAGCTAACTTACTTAACGAAGCAGCAATTTTGGCTGCCCGTCGTAGCTTAACCGAAATCTCGATGGACGAAGTTAATGATGCTATTGATCGCGTCATGGCAGGACCAGAGAAGAAAAACCGTGTCATGAGCGAAAAACGCAAGGAGCTAGTAGCTTATCACGAAGCTGGTCACGCTTTAGTGGGTGCATTAATGCCTGATTACGATCCTGTGCAAAAAATCAGTATCATTCCCCGTGGACGGGCTGGCGGTTTAACTTGGTTTACTCCCAGTGAAGAACGGATGGAATCTGGTTTATATTCTCGTTCCTATCTGCAAAACCAAATGGCAGTTGCTTTAGGTGGTCGTCTAGCAGAAGAAGTTGTCTACGGTGAAGAAGAAGTAACTACTGGTGCTTCTAATGACTTACAACAGGTAACTAGAGTTGCGCGTCAAATGGTAACTCGCTTTGGAATGAGCGATCGCTTAGGTCCTGTCGCTTTAGGTCGTCAAAACGGTAACGTCTTTATGGGTCGTGATATTGCTTCTGATCGTGATTTCTCCAATGAAACCGCAGCAGCGATCGATGAAGAGGTTCGTAACTATGTCGATCAAGCCTACAGTCGCGCTAAGAAAGTCTTGTCAGAAAACCGTCAAGTTTTAGATCGTTTGGCAGAAATGTTAATTGAAAAAGAAACTGTAGAGGCAGACGAACTACAAGAAATTTTAGCTAGCAGCAATGTCAAAATGGCTTCTTTAGCCTAGATTGTGCTTAATCAATTAGTTAAATAAGATTTTGTTAATTTAAACGAGACAGTACTCAAAGTTTGGGTACTGTTTTTATTTTGATGCTCAGGGTTAGTTCACAGGCTCAAACGAATTTTTAAAAGCCTCTCTTCACATAATACAATTTGCATTGTATAAGACTCCTGCTTTTTATTTTCAAAAGAAATCCTGATTTTATTATCTCCTTCAGCTTTCCAAGTTCCGCTCATCTCTTGTGGTCTGTCAGTAGCTCCGATTCCGTACTCAATAAATTCTCCATCTTCTTTAATCTCAAATCCATCTCTGCCTCGGGCAGGAGGAAATTGATAATCACTCAGTCGATAAACCTTTATCTTTTCAGTATCTTCTTCTCGGGAATGAATCCAGTGTTGAAAAATTGCTGACGAAAAATTGTTATTCATAAGTTTTTCTAAACAGCCTAGCTGGACTAGAGATAAAATCGATAACCCAATTACAAAGCTCCTCCTTGCAAAATATCTATCTCTCATCTTTTTTTAATAATAATTATGATGATTAATCATACGGAAGGTTTCTGGGGAGTTCAAAAATATTGGCAACCCTTTGAAGCCTATGCAGTCGAAAGACTATTAGCAGAACATCACAATTGTATAATTGATTTTGGGGCTGGTCACTCTGTATATGAACATCATGTTCTATTTTTCATGACTAACGATACAGCGATGAAATGCAATGTTCCAAATATAGATATTTGGTTGTTGTCTGAAATTTAAATCCTGCGATCGCCCTATTAAATAAACTTTAATTCTCTGGTAGAAAATTACGATCTAAAGTCTGTTCAATAATTAAATTTTCTAGATCGAGCTTGTCAAAATCTTTGTTTTTTAATAAATTGCTTGTTTCCTTTACCCCTGAATCATTTCAACGATTTAGCTTTTTCTAATTCTTCTTGATTGTAAAAAACCTACCCTTGTAAGAGAGAGTAATGGGGGTAAAATTCCTCTACTTCTTCTACCTCTCCTACCTCTCCTACAGTAGAGCTTTGAACTTGCTTGTCACCCCGTGAGATCGATGCCCAAAAAAAAAAGCAAGGTTGATAATAATCAACCCTGCCTTTGGTCAAAAAATGATTAAATCAAGAACTTAGAATTTAAAGGTAGTACGAAGCGCACCAACATAGACAGCATCATTGTTACTATCGTGATTAGCGTTAAAGACTACATAAGCGCCAGGAGTGATTTCGATATTGTCACTAAGAGGGAACTTATAAAGTGCTTCAACTAGATAAGATGTATCTTCGTTTTCTGTAATTCCAGCGTTATTTTCATCATCTTCATCAGTAGTAAATCTAGGTACCATACCACCAGCTAGAGAGAGTTGAGAACCTTCTTTCAGCAAGTCTAAGAATGAAACGTTTGCCTGCCAAGTCCAGATTGAACCACTGGGGTTATTGTCTTCTCCAGGAGCCAATCCTTTTAGGCTAGCATAACCACCAGAACCACCAATAACAAGTCTTTCACCAAGCTCGAAGCTTGCGCCTACGCCAACTTTATCAGCAGTAACATCAAGACCATTGAAAGGATCTTCAAGAACACCACTTACAGTACCTCCAGATTGATCTACATCACTATCTACATCAACTCCAGCAGCAGTCTGATAGTTGCGCATATAAGTTGCAGTTAATTCCAAAGCCTCAATTGGTTTAAATTCAAGTTGCGCCCCAGCAGTGAAAGAACCGCCAAACAGACCTTCTGTAGGTGTATCAGTAGAATTACCACTAATAGGGCTATTACCATCATCAGTTAAATAACCGATGTTAAGACCCACTCTGTCTTCGATAATATCAACGTTAGCACCAACACCAGTACCTTCAGTACCACGGAAAAGTACGGGGTTATAACGGTTAAAGCGAGAAAGCGCACCGTCCTCACTACCCTTGAGTGTGGGATTACTGACGTTAAAAACATCATCTAAGTCTAATCCGACCGCTCCAACCCAAGCAGTAATTCTTTCAGTAGCAGGGAAACGATAGTGAAGGTCAGAAATTTCAACTGAGTTATCAGTGCTGTTGTCAAAACCTAAACGAGTCGAGTTAGTGTCTGTTACGTCAGCATCTAATGCAGTGGCGTTTCCAGATTGTAGTCTGGTTCTTAAACGGTCTTCACCATTAAAGCTGGTATCAAAATTTAAACGAGTACGGTAGCTAAGGGTAGTTTCAGCGTCAACTTCACTGTCATCTACATCTTCTTGACCACCACCAAAGACATCAGAAACTCCAAAAATGGCTTCACCGTTGAGTTTGGTAGTAGTAGAGAATTGGCTATCTTCTAAAACAGCAGTACGACTTTCTAGTTCGTCCACTCTGCCACCAAGAGTAGCTAATTCTGCTTCAAACTCTTGATTAAGACGGTTAATAGTATCTAGGTCTTCTTGGCTTACCGCTTGAGAAGAAGCAATTAAGCGTTCGATTTGGTTTAAACAGGAGTTTAAACCAGCAGCGAATTCGTAACGAGAAAGAGGTTGATCGCCACGATAGGTTTGATTAGGAAAACCTGCAATACAACCATAACGGTCTACCAAGCTACGTAATGCTTCATAAGCCCAATCTGTAGGAGATACATCTCGTAGTTGATTAACGTTAGTTACCTGAGACATAGAGCCTTGTTGCTCTAATTTTTGATAATTATTGATTTGTTCTAGAGTTTCATTGACTGCTTCTTTATCAGCAGGAGCAGACTGAGCGGTTGCACTGCCAGCAGCAAACAAAGAGGCTGCAAATAGAACAGGAGCAAATTTAACTGCTTTCCAAAATAGTTTATTCACTTAAGGTATCCTCACACACCGAAAAAATAATATAATAATCAAACTACGAAAACGTAGTGTTTTTTACAACCAAAACTTTACTTTAATGGTAGTTATTCTAGTTGATTTATGATTAGTATAATCAACCTGAAGTTCGATTTACAATAACTCATGACATTTTCTTAACTGTACACTAGATAATCAGTTTGTACGGGATATCAACGTCTGAGGTATCGTAATTTCTATATTAATTTTAAAAGAGGCAATTTATAAAGCGGTTAACATAATATAAAGTAAAGATTAATCTTGCACACAATCAAGTTTGCTTATCTACGATTAATGACTAATTTCTTTTACCCGTAACAATATAAGAAACTCTTTGACCGATGTTAGTAGCATGATCTGCCATTCTTTCTAAATGACGAATAATTAGCCCTAAAAGTAGTATTGGTTCTACTACTCCTGGAACATCTGTTTGAAAAGCAATGACCTCATAGAGATGATCATAGGCATCATCCACAATATCATCTAGTTGTTTAACTCTAGCTCCAGCACTAGAGTCTAAATCCGCTAAGGCTACCAAACTAGTAGCCAACATTAATTGGGCGTGTTCTGACATTTGAGCAATATCAACTAAAGCCTCATGAGGAGGGTATTTCATCAGTTTAATTGCCATTTCAGTTAAGTCCTGAGCATAATCGCCTATACGTTCTAAGTCCCTTACTAGCTGCATAATGGCACTCAGTAAACGTAAATCTTGAGCTACTGGTGCTTGTAAAGTCATCAAAGTAGCACACTCTGATTCGATTTGACGATAATAAAGATCGATTTGTTTTTCTAAAATTAAGATTTTTTGGGTAGCATCTATATCTTTTTCAAACAAAGATTGGTGGCTTAAACGAAATGACTGTTCCACTAGAGTCCCCATGCGCAGAACTTCTTGTTGAACTCGCCGAAGAGAACGTTCTAATTGGTTGGCTTCTGAGCGTTTTGGTGGATTAGATGTAGTCACTAAGTGTTATATTAAATATTTATTAAAATTTTTGAGAAATATACTCTTATTATTAACAAAAAAAGTTCAGACTTTGCCATGAGAATTGTATCTAAAGTCACTAAATTAACTAAGTTTTTCTGGTTTGCTAATTGGCAGAAAAATTTCTAGCCAAGCACCGCCAAGAGTGGGATGATTCTTAGCAGCGATCGCGCCTCCATGAGCCTGAATAATTTGTTCGACAATTGCTAAACCTAAACCACTACCATCAGGAAGGTTGAAAGAATTATTGTCTTGTTCTCGCTGGCGGGATTTATCTCCACGATAAAGTCGTTCAAAAATATGGGGTAAATCGGTAGTTTTAAACCCTGTACCAGAATCGATGACATCGATTTTAATTTGTTCAACGGGTAAGGAGTTATCAGGAGAATAGGTGGCTACCTGGACTAGGATTTCCTTATCTGGAGGATTATGTTTAATCGCGTTATCCAAAAGATTGAGAAAAACTTGAATGAGACGAGAGCGATCGCCAGCCAGAGTAAGTGCGCGATCGCCACTATATGCTAAAGTAAGGTTTTGGCGATTAGCAATTGGTTCTAAACTTTGCCATACAGATTGAATTAATTCATAGAGTTCAATGGTTTCATATTTTAAAGTCCGTTCAGGTGCAGTTTGTAGCTGAGTTAGATCTAACCATTCTTGAACCAATTCAATTAAACGATTAGTTTCTTGAAGCATTTTTTCTACCCAGCGACGTTCAGGATTTTGTAAACGTTGTAAGAGATTTTCCGCAACTAGGGAAATAGAAGTCAGAGGCGTACGCAGTTCATGGGTAAGATCAGAAAAAGTGCGATCGCGTGATTGGGACAATTCAACTAAAGGCTGGCGATTTTCAATAAAAACCCCTACTTGTCTCTTAGATAAAGGAAATCCATATCCCTTAAGGGCGATCGATTCCACAATGCTTTGGTAGGTATTGGTTTGAGTATCTTGAGGTAAAACGTAGCGAGTAAAATAAAAAGTCCACTCTTTTTCCTGTAGACATTCGGTTCGGCGGGTTTCTTCGATCAGGCTGTCTAAATCATAGGAGCGTACCAATTCTAATAATAAACGAACTCGCAGCGATCGCCGACAATCTATTCTTAGTAAGTCTTTAGCAGCTTGATTACAACCTAAAAGTTGATTATCTGCATCTACCTGTAAATAGCCAATGGGTGCTTGTTCAATCAAGTCTTGCCAAGCTTGTTTATCTCTTTCCAGTTTTTGACGCTGATGGTCTAAATCAAGCAACTCTCGGCGAATTAAGGAATGTAACGGTAACGAAACATTACCATCAGTATTACGGGCATAAGAATTCAACGTTTTTTTGAGCTGTTGTTTATAGCGATATTGCTGTCCTGCATAAATTCCTATACCTACTGCCAACCCTAGAAAAAAATCGATAGCTGCCATCTTAGTTGCTAGTCTTTACTGAGCTAACTGTAATTTAAATTTATCTATTATTCCAACTCCGATCGCATTTTCCTCACAGTTATTTTTTATCTTAAAAATAAAGACAGCAAAATAAGCAAGTCGCGAGGTGAAAAAAATGAGCGATCTCCAAAGAAAAGAAATAGTGACAAATATAGCTCCAGAAGTAGTTTTTTGCAGCAATTCTCATTTTGAAATAAATAGAAAGTAAATTTTCAATAAAAACAGAAAA
>CAYMWC010000161.1:0-13192 GCA_964393695.1 uncultured Pleurocapsa sp. | reverse complement strand
AAGAACATGCCTCAACTGTATTTTAATTGGGGGTTTCTTAAGGGGGAAACCCCCTTGAGCCAGCCTGCCCGTACCGAGCGACAGCGATGGTAAAACGTAAGTTTTAGGGCATGGCTGGCTCCCCACCAAGACTCGCGCGTGAACGAGCAAGCCCCGAAAAACCTGGACTGTGAAAAAACGAAAAAGCCCTGAAAAACCTGGACTGTGGGAGAACCAGAGAAATGAGAATACCCAAAACGCGAGGGAGGACAAGAAAGCCGAGAATACCTGGAACTGTGGGAGAACCAGAGAAATGGGAATACCCAAAACGCGAGGGAGAACTAGGAGAACTCTTGAGGATGAAAAACATTGGAGATTTTTATCTTTTTGAGAATGTCGATTATTGATTTTATGATTGTTTTATTTGTGGGATGTTTTCAAATATTTTAGCCATATTTTTGGAAAAAATCTCAATCCCATTTAATCTCGATTTACGAGACTTCAGTTTTAGCCATCAGGAAAAAAATACTATGTCTATAGTTATAACTTTTTCGATTTATTCAAAAATAAAGTAACAATATATTGCAATACAGTACAAAAATACTTAATTAAGCTAGAACAAGAAAAAGGAGATTGAATAATCTTGACCGGGAGTATTTTAGGTGATGTCAGATAGAGTTTCTAAAGCCAAAATACCAGAGGCGTTAGATGCGCTGAGGGCTTTGGATGCAAAGGAATTAGATGACGTGTCGGCGCGAGATGCCATTAGAAAGATGCGCCGTCAAATTGAACGAGTTTTACGACTCGGTTACACCTACGAAGAAGTGTCAACCACATTAGCTGGCTTGGACATCAATATTAGTGGAGAAAGGATTAAATATCTGTTGAACGATATCCGTAAGAAAACTCGTAAAAAATCTAAGGTATCTAGGGATGATGGGGTAGAGAAAAATTCAGACGAGACAGATATTTCTGAAAGTTCGGAAATGAAAGAAAGTTCGGAAATGAAAGAAAGTTCGGAACTAAATAAACACTTAGAAACAAATCAAAATTCGAGAGCTAATCAAAGTTCGGAACTAAATAAACACTTAGAAACAAATCAAAGTTCGAGAGCTAATCAAAGTTCGGAAATAAATCAAACTTACAGAATTAATAAACGCTCGGAAGCGCAAGAAATATCTGCCGTGCCAACCGAGCCGACATTTACAATAAATAGTCAAAGAAATAATCAAAAATCATCTTCTGTAAAACCAGATAGGCAACAAGAAAACTCAAAGCCAAAGAACGATAAAAATCATGCCCGTGATGATGATACTAATTCCTTCGCCTTCCAGCCTCAATTAATAAATGACGAAGATTTGTAAAATGAATCGACTGGCTCAGAGAGAGCATAGCTAATCTGCATAGATAGACTTTGTAGAAAGAATTAACGCTTTTAGAAAGCAAAAAGAATTAATTGGTCAGAAACTGCAAAAATTCCTAGAAAATTTGACCTGGATAATAAATTGTAAAACGCTCGCTCTCGGACAAAAATTTGTAAACCCCCAGCAAGAAAGGAGAATTTATAAATGGTTGTAAAAGCAAAGCCAAGTAACGATGCTCTTATAAGTAATAAACAAACTAATAATAAATCAATCGCCCAAAAAGAATCTTCCCAACAAACCAAAACAGCACAAAAATATAATGGAAGATTAGTATTAGTAACAGGGGATAAGGGAGGCACAGGTAAAAGCGTGATGGCGAGGCTTCTTTTAGATATATATCGCCACAGAAATATTGACTGCATCGCCTACGAATGCGACCAATCCAACCCCCAACTTTACCGACATTACAGCAAACTTTCCCCTGGAGTTCAAACCTTAAAATTAAATCAACGCGGTGGTGCAGATGCCCTACAAGATGATTTAGAGCGTTTTTCCCCCAAAGTTTCCCTGGTGGATTTACCTGCGGGTGCTGCCGAATATTTTGAATCAGTAGCGTCCGATATTCATCTTTTCAAAAATGCGGAAACTATGGGGTATCGCATCACAATGGTATCCGTACTGGGAAGAGTCAAAGATAGCGTCGTCCAGTTAAAACGGTTAGTGGACTTTTGTTGCGATCGCGTGGATTATGTGGTGGCTAAAAATCTTTACTGGGGCGAAGATAAAAAATTTATCAGGTACAACGATTCCAAGGTGCGCCAATTTCTATTAAACGAACTTGGTGGGATAGAACTGCTACTACCCGATTTGTATGATAACCTTTTCGATTTTATCGACTCCCAAGATTTAACCTTCCGCGAAGCTTTAGAACATGATGGTTTAACCGTAAGTAATCGGTCGCGGATATTTGACTGGGTTGATAAAGCTGAGACTCAATTGGAAACAGCCGCATCTTTGTTGGGATTGGATGTTTGAGGGGTAAGGAGAGCGGGGGAAGTAAGGGGAGCAGAGGGAGTGGGAGGGAGAGAATTTAATTATTAGATTTTGGGTTCGACTATTTTCCTTCTGAAGAATACCATCCTTGGCGAAAGTCTAATTTTTTTGATTACTCAGTGGTAAGCGTAAAAACCTCTATTTACCGGGAAGAGGCGATAAAAATCGGGTAGCTTTATTCCATATTTTTTAACTCTCTCCGGTTTTTTACTTATAGACGAGTTTGATTAGACAAGTTTGATTAGACAAGTTTGATTAGGCGAATTAGATCGAGAAATATTTACCCCTCTTCACCTATGCCAACAACCAATAACAAAAATCCAAGACAGGATAAACCACAACCATCTCACCTCGATAAGCTCCTAGAAAATAAACCACCGGAGTTTCAAGCCAAAGTGCTGAGGTTTGCCCTCGACTCCGAAATGAAAGAAGATGACCCAGCATTTCGATTGGTGCAATATATCGGCTATTTATCCCAACTCACCGAAACCGCACCCAGTGAATGGAAACAATTATTCAAAAAACTCCAGAGAGAACTATCCGAGTGGACGGAAATAACAGCAGAACAACTGGCAACAGCAGCCGACCAAAGCGAGGCAATCGACAATTTAGCCCAATCTTGCAACAGGCTTGGGACAGCCTTGAACGCATTAGATTTAACCTCGCAGCAACAGTTACAGCAATTAACAGCCTTGAGCGAAATCTCACCGAGTTTGAGGTACGTCGCACAGGAGATACCGACGCTGAAAAAATTATTGACGAACTTGAATCAAACGCTGGAATTGTCCCCCTCCCAAATGGCACAATTGAAGCGGGAAATAGCCCTGGAGATAGAGGGCCGAAATTTGACTTCGATGCTCCGGGAGATGTTGGATTTAGCCCAGAACCAGAGAAGGATGATGGGGATGTTGGAACAGTTAACCCAGAAGAAACGCCGGAACATAAACCCTCCAGGGATATTAGCAAGAATTTGGGAAAGGTACGCAACCGGGATTTTGACTTGGATTTGTAGGTTGGATTGGCAATTTATCTGGGTGGTGGCGATGATATTGGCATTTATTGCCGTACCCGTAGCTCTAGTAATGAGGATGAACGGAGACTACCAACCCGTCACTTCCCTGGAAATTGTGGATAAGCAGGTTCGGGATACATATATGCAGGTTAATAATGCAAATGTGAGGTTACAACGAATTGAAAAGCATCTCGGTACTCAGCCAAAATCAAAATTGAAGTCAAAGGAGAAATGAGTTTTGTGATTGAGTGCGATCGCTAATTAGAAAAGCTCGTCTCTGAGTGGATGCAGGAGGAATCGGGATACAATGAGGAAACAATGCCTCAGATAGACGAAGGGCTAAAAAATAATTGCCTTTCTATTTATTAATAGAATCTATAGTCAAGTGTGCGTTTAAACATTGCCATGACACAACTATCCCCGCGACGCAGCACCTTGCCCCGCAAGCCAATATCACCTGAAGAATTAGCTAGTCGTCAACAACAACGCCATGACCTAGCAGTGCGGTGTCGCGTTGTTTTCGATCGCCTGTGTCTCAGTTTGATTGAGGCTCACTATAACTGGTATATTGCCATAGACCCGGATACCCAGGAGTACATTATTGACCCCACTTTTGACGGAATCACAAAAAAAGTTGTAGAAACATACGGCTATAGTCATGAGCCAAAGTTAACTATGTTCCGGCTCAATGATACGGGTTCTTGCGGAAAAATATGATAGATGGGCGATTTGGTGACAATAAGGAATTGTTTTTTGAAATTCAGCTTGTTGCCGCCAATGATGAAGAATTTTTGGTTGAAGCTTTATTGGATACTGGCTTTACGGATGGTTGGTTAGCTATTGATACCCAAGACTTGGACGCTTTGGGATGGTCTTTAATGGCTTTACAGGTAGAAATGACTACAGCACAAGGTTCGGCACGATTTGATATTTATTCGGGTAAAGTAATTGTTGATGGTGTGGAAGTAATGGTTCCCGTCCATGTTGGTGATAATCTTCCCGAAACTATTATGGGTTCTTTCTGGTTAGGGATTATGCGGCTGGTTGCCGATAACCCCAATGACGTATTGACCCTTGAGATGGTAGAGCCTCAAGGAAATGCCTGATAAGTAGTCGGGCAAAAATAATTACAGTCATTCCGCTTTGCTCCATACCACTACGTGGAAGTAACAGCTCGCCACGAAATTCATTCCGTGGCGACGTGTTACGTAAACTACGCAATGACATTGTGTAATTAATTCTGTCTGGTTACTTATTTAAGTTAGACATTGGACGCGCGATAAACGGAGCTTCATGCCGGAGGTATATCGCACTCCACCAAGCTAGCTACTCAGATATTTGGGTACCCAGGTTTTTGCATTTCTTTAAAGCTTCAACTACACCGATATCATCCGCTAACCTAATAAAAGCACCTGCTAATTCTTCCAGCAAATCGCTTCTATCTATCTCAACACCCTCATCCGCTAAATCCATCAAGGCTCGATTTATTTGCCTGCTCAATTTTTTGGGAATCCTGAAAGTAGTTTGAGTATAGTCGGGATTTTCGCGCTTGGGTATTTTCTCTGCATAGTTTTTAGCCACTTCAGATTCTTGGGTTGCTAGCTGTTTGTTTTTTTGGGTATGTGAATACCCAGGTATTTGAGCCTTCTCATCCTTCCCTTTGCTTGCTTGAATTTCCGGCTGTTCGGATTGCTGAGTATCTGAGTACCCAGATACCTGAATTTTATCAGCTACAGTTTTACCCGTTGATTTTTTTGACTGTTCAGATTGCTGAATATCTGGGTACCCGGCTACCTGTACTGTATTATTTTCGCTCGAATTATCTGGCATCACCGTGCTATCTGGCTGCGTGGGTACTTGAATATCTGAATACCCAAATATTTGAGTACCTGCATGTTCGGCTACTTGGGTAGTATCTTGCTTTTCCTTACTTTTTTGGGTAGTTGACTGTTTGGATTTTTGAGTATTTGGGTATCCAGGTTTTTGGGTTTTCCCTTGTTTTCCCTTGGATGGTTGGATTTTTTGCTGTGCAGATGGTTGTACATCTGGGTACCCAATTTTTTGAGTTTCATCCTCTGGAATTATATTTTCTGGGATTTTATCTGTTTGTATGTCTAATTCTTGGGTGTTTGATTGTTCGGATTGCTGAGTGTTTGATTGTTCGGTTTTTTGAGTATCTGGGTACCCAGATATTTGCACATTTTCCTGTGCAGCCCCTAAAACTTCGCTGAACCTGCTTACCCTTGAAGAGCTTGAATTATTTCGCTTTTTATTTCCGCCCAATCCCGCCATGCTAATTTTCCTCCTCTAACTTTATATGGTGGAACCCCTTGCGCTACCGCATCCTTGTAAGCTTTATAAAATCGAATTCCCCGGCTAAAAACTGGATACCCCTGCGCTTTCAGTGCTTCCATCGCTTCTTGCCCGTCCTTTTGGGGTGCTGGTGGAACCATTGTCAGCAATACTTTCCAGTTGCTATCCGGTGGCAACGACTTGGCGATAAGCGTCATCGCGTCCATACCCAAAATGTCCGGTGGAGTTGGCACAATCAATAAATCGCACCCCCTCGCCAATTCCTCAATTTCGACATCATTGGGACGAGCGGGAGTATCAAAAATGATGTACTCGAACTTCTGCGATCGCATCAATTTTGCAGCTTCTTTTTCGCCACAAACCTGGAATGGTAAACCCCCAGGTTTAGCCCAGGTGGTTGCCGAACGATTTGGGTCAGCGTCGATAACTAGGGTTGTACCGTCTTCACAAAATAATGATGCAAGGCAGATAGCCGAAGTTGTTTTCGCCACTCCGCCTTTGAACGAACTAAGAGAGATGATAGGCATAGCCTTCCCTCACGAAACATGGAAGCATCATAGCGCTACCTGGGTATATATGGTAGTTGAATGTGTGTACATTTGGGTACCCAGATGTACAGATTTTTGTATGACTGCTAAGTGGGGGTAAAAGTGCTTCCAATTGACAAGAGTTTTAAAGATAGTTAATTTTAATGGCGTTCATTACAGTTGTTCTAAGGTGTCGCGCACCTCAACTAAGTGATTGTTAAACACCTCTAAAGCCGCATCTAGAATTTGAAAAATGGCTGGGTCACGAATTGAGTAAAAGACGTAGTTTCCCTGCTTACGGCTCGTGACTAAATTACGACTCCGTAGTACTGCCAATTGCTGAGACACGGAAGACGCTTCCAACTCTAACCATTCAGCAATGTCATTAACGCTTTTTTCTCCCGTTCGCAGTGTGTCTAGAATCTGAATCCGCACTGGATTGGATAATACCTTGAAAAGATCAGCTTTAAAATAACTTGGCTTAAATACCATCTAAGTATTTTTCTATCTTTAAACCTTTTCAGTTACTTTAACACTTATATTACACTTCAGTAAATGACCAAAGCGAACATGGTACAAGCCTAGGCTGTTGACTTTGTTGAAATTTTGACGGTTTTTAGTAATTTTGTACTTGACATGAAATTGTCCTTTAAAAGTCCTATTAAATAAGCTTTTCAGCCATTGTGACTACTCACGTTTTTTGCATGAACAAAATCCCAAAAAAGGCACAGAGTCAACACCCTAGTACAAGCCTCCCCTTTTAAGGGGAAAGTTTTTGCTTTCGTGTTCAAGCTTCCTCCAAAAACCCGCCTTCTGCCTTCTGCCTCCATTGACACCCTGATTCAAATACCACACCCATAGGGCTACGGTGTACACACAAGTCTCAAAATTCAACATAATACTTGGTTTCGTTGTTTAACTTTAATGTTTGGAAACCTGTCATTGCGTAGTTTACGAACCGAAGGTTGGAGGAACGACGTAAAGCCTACGGCATAGCTTCGCTTACCGCGTAGCATGTCCGAAGGACTCAGCAATCGCATAATCCCGTAGTTTTTGCGATTGCTTCGCTTCGCTCGCAATGACAGTTTAGCGGGTCTATAAGGCTTGAAACGCTTGTAAATAGCACTTGTGTGTACACCGTAGACCCATAGGGGGGGGGGGAAGGAATACAACTACTACACTATTGAAACACGTTTATAGCTCCCTTGATAAACTATTTGAATTCTGGAAGCTGTCCTTAATTAGAGTACGTTTAGACGTAGTTATTTGTAGTCGTTTTCCCGGAGGCTTAGAAATTGTGATAGTTCCATGCTCGCGGGTAGTTAGTAATTTTTGATTGCCATTCACGATTTTTAAGCCTTTAGCATGACTTATATACTTACTTTTAATTTCTGGTTGAATCGGCTGATTTAGCTTGTTAGCAATGAACACTAATTCAGGTTGACAGTAATCAAAAATCTCCGGACAATAACCGTTATCTTGTCCGTGATTAGATGCTATAAAAAAATTTACTCCCTTTAAATGCTCTCGAAACGATGAATTCTCTAGAAGGGAATGCCAACCTTTCCATGTCAAATTACCAGGAAAAATTATGCCGATATCAAAGTAATAGACAAAGGTGACTAGACTTAAATTATCATAATCTAAAAAATCAGGGTAACTATTGGAAAAAAAGGTGAAGCTGATGTTATCAAATCTACGATTAAAAATCTTGGCTCGTTCGGAGTCAGCTATTAAACTTAAAAGATTAATCCTCGGGGTTCTTGCGTGATTAATAATCCCTATTTCTGGTAGAATATTGGCATTTATTGAGGGATTTTTAATCAAAAACTTTGTAGAAAATTGACTTTGAAAATCTGCACCCATTAAGTAAGGCAAATCAGCTAGATTTTCGTCACTGAGATGAGAAATAATTAAATGTTCTAGCCCAAATAAGCTACTATTCATAATATAGTTAGTCGGGCGAAATCCTGTTCGCTCATTGTAGCCGCAGTCAATCAATGTTGCATGATTGTTGTCAGAAACAATCAGGGAACAAAAACCACAATCTACATCAAAAACTTTGATTTCCATTTTGTATCCTTGGATGAGAAATAGAAATAAATTATCCCAATTAAGTAGTCGTGCAAAATAAATTTCATATTGAGGAGAAGGAACAGGAAGGAAATACAGATATTTCTCTTTTCTAAAAGAATATGCAATTAATTCTGCTCAGGTACTTAACATATTGCTAAAGCGTTTACGTAGTGTGCCGTAAGCATACCGTAGCGGCACAGAGGAAAAGAGAAATAAGGGGTTGAGAGATTTTTTGCGTTAGGTGGTTGAGTGGTTGAGTGTTTCTTTTATTTGGAAGCCCCTTATTTCTCTAACTTGCTAAACCATAGCATAAGTGTTAAGCTATATGCAAGACTATGAAGATAGAGAGATATTAAGATGCTCCTTAAGCCTAGTTACTTTAAGGCAGATTTTTTCAAGATTTTGTCCAACCCTGTGCGGATTCAAATCTTGGATACTCTGCGCCAGGGTGAACAAAACGTGAATTATATTGCCCAGTGGCTAGAAATAGATGCTTCATCAATATCTCAGCAGTTGGGAGTGCTACGTCGCCTCAATCTGGTAACGATTCGCAAACAAGGTAATTACGTCTTTTACTCGATTCGTGACCCAGCTATTTTCAGGGTGCTGGATGCAGCACTAGAGGTGTTTAACAACCATCTTGTTGAGGTGCGTGAAGCCTTGGAAAAGATGAAATAACACCAATTCTCCAAAATTCAGCAACAGATTCAAGCCTAAAAACCTAGATTGTGTGCGAATTTCGTAATTATGAATTACGGATTGGTGTAACACCTATGTGTGCATCCATAAATTCTATACAAGAGTTGAAAATGACGATATGGGAATCTCTGATATCCTTGAAGAACCGCAAATTTTGCGCCTAAATCGCTGGTTTAGTGGACTGCGCGGCGATTTGACGGGAGGATTAACAGCAGCAGTGGTAGCCTTACCTTTGGCTTTAGCCTTTGCGGTAGCCAGTGGTGTAGAACCAAAGGCGGGACTTTACACCGCTATTGTGGCAGGAATTGTGGCAGCAATTTTTGGCGGTTCACCAGTACAAATTACAGGGCCGACAGGTGCAATGGCTGTGGTTTTGGTGGGAATTGTCGCCAAGTATGGGATTGAGAAAGTTTGGATTGCGGGGGTGATGGCTGGGATTATCCAGGTAGCATTGGGAGTCGCCAAACTGGGACAACTAGTGAAGTTTATTCCCTATCCAGTGACGGCAGGCTTTACCAATGGTATCGCTGTGATCATATTTTGTGGTCAGTTAAATAATTTCTTTGGTTTACAACTACCGCGTAGTGAGCATTTTTTGCCCGGACTTTGGCAAAGTCTAACTCATGTAGAAGCTCTAAACTGGGCTGCTGTGGGGTTAGCAATGGTAGTAATTGCAGCCAAGGTTTTGTGGCCTAAGATTAATTCTACAATACCGGGTTCTTTAGTGGGGCTGGTATTAGCAACTGCGATCGCTTCTTTTTTCCATCTAAATGTACCGACAATTGGCACTATTCCGCAATCTTTACCGATGCCTCAAGCTATTCCCCACTGGGATAATTTTAGCTTGATTCGGGAACTGATTAATCCAGCTTTGGCTTTAGCAGCACTAGGGAGTATTGAATCGTTGTTATCGGCAGTGGTGGCTGATGGTATGACGGTCAGCCAGAAACATAATAGCGATCGCGAATTAATTGGTCAAGGCTTGGCTAATATGATTGTGCCATTTTTTGGTGGTATTCCTGCCACAGGTGCGATCGCTCGGACTGCTGTCAACGTCCGTTCTGGTGGGAAAACCCGACTATCGGGGGTAATTCATGGCGTTGCTTTAGCCATAATCGTCCTCACTTTAGCACCCCTAGCAGCACAGATTCCCTTAGCAGCACTGGCTGGGATTTTGATGGTAGTTAGTGTGCGGATGATTGAGTGGGAAGCCATTGGCTTATTAATGCGTGCTACCTACTCCGACTTTGCTGTGATGATTCTCACCTGGCTGGTGACAATTTTATTTGACTTAGTTCTCGCTGTCGAAGTAGGTTTGATTGCAGCCGGAGTCTTGTTTATCAAACGGATGAGCGAATTAAGCCTAGTCAAAATACCGGAAACTGAAGTTTTTCCCCCTGGGACTCCTTTGGAATTAGGCAAAGAAATCGCCGTTTATCGGGTAGATGGTCCCGTCTTTTTTGGTGCTGCTGAACGATTTGCTACCTTCCTCCGAGATGAACCAGAAGTGAAGTATTTAATTCTGCGGTTGCGATTTGTACCAAATATGGACACCACTGGATTAGTAGCCTTAGAAGATATTTACCATGACTTAGAACGACATAATTGCCGTTTAATCCTTACAGGTTTACAACCGCAAGTGCAACAACTACTAGAAAGATCAGGATTGTTAAAAACAATCGGGTTGTCCAATTGTTTTGAAACAACCACAGACGCGATTTGCTCTATCTCTCCTCAGATTGAAGGATGTTCGCAACCTGGAACAGATGATTTTAAAACAAAAGAATTGATGGGATTAAATGAATAAAACCGCTTTGTCATCAATAAAGAAAAATAGAGAAATTTGAACATCAGCAAAACCTAATAGCTTTGCAAAAAAATAATTGGAGTGTGTGATTAAATTACACACAATCTAATTAAATAAACTTCATCTATAATGACACCGCCCTTTAATTGATATTAGCATTAATTACATTACATTACATTACATTACATTCAAGAATTATGAAGAACATTTTAGTTGTTGAGGATGACCGAATTTTTCGTCATCTATTATGTGATTTTCTTAGAAATAATAATTTTCATGTAATTGAAGCAAATAATGTTTTTATGGGTTCATATTTAGCCAATGAACAGTATCCAGATCTAATTATTTACTCATTGGAAATAGTCGAAGAAATTGGCTACAAAACATTCCAAGAAGCACATAAAAATTCAACTATTTTCCAAATTCCTTTAATGTTTTTGACAAAAAATACAGATATTTCCTATTCTTTGAAAAAAGTTAATCAATTGGGAACAGGTATTCTTCTAAAAAAGGCAGCAGGATTTAGTCAGATTATAAAAGTCATTCAGAGTCAGTTAGACAATAAAATTGAAGACTTTTACCTTTATTGATAATGGGTTGCTTTCCTAAAATAAATAGATAATTTGGTTAATACATGAGTCTATATTTTGCTAATTTAAAAAACCATTCACTAATGTTAGGAGCCTTGAAAAATGCCAAATAAAAATAAAGAAAATCATGAGTTAAATTTGCCGACAAGTATTCATATAAGCAATGATTATATTTTGCCAACATTACTCAAAAAGCTTACACTTGAACAGGAAAATTTGATTCCTGTAATCAGTGAAAAATGGCGAAATGTAGCCCTCTCAACAGAGCGAATTGACCACCAAAAAGCTAGAATTGCTATCCAAGAAGCTTATGCCATCATTGGTAAATCTACCCCGGAAATTATTTTTTTTGACAGTCCTTATGCTGCACTCAATAGTAAATTAGATTTTCAAAAAAAAGACCATCTGCATAGTCAGATGAAGTACAAACTAGAAAATGAATTAGAGAGTCTACTCTGGAGGTTTTTAGATATACCACTGGTAAGCGAAGTAGACAATTTACTATGTCAGTTATTAGAATCAAAATTGATAAACGAAATGGATTATCTAATAAAAGATGAATTAGATAGTCAATTAAATTATCAATCACGTAACGACTTAAATAACTGTATCCAACCTGAACTTTGGGGAGCCTTTCATGGTAGTTGGGTTGACTTTTTTATCTCTGTATTAAATTGCACTCCTAACCGAAAAAACTTACAAATATTTCAGTCTCTAATTAAGCTTTGTGGTTGGATTTTCCCTTACGAAAATACTTGCCTTGTCTCGGAGCGTCCTATCAAACTCTCTTTTGATAGCCAAAATCACTTCCATGCTTTAGTTTCACCCGCGATTGAGTTTGCTGACGGGTTCTGCATCTATGCCTATCACGGTATTAGGCTACCTCAAAAATATGGCACACTACACCCGAATAAATGGCAAACTCAATGGCTCATTGAAGAGAAAAATACCGAACTTTTGAATGTGCTAATTCACGGTATTTTTTATGAGACAGCAACGCGTGAATTGGAATTTATTAAAATTGATTCTTGGGCTAGTTTTCAAGTGAGAATATCAGCATTAAATCTACTAATAAAAAATGATAAAATTCAGCAATCAATCGAAGACTGGTCAATGTCTTTGTTGCCATCCCTCGGCTAGTCGTCGTCATTTTATTAAATCTCTCCTCTCCGGAGTAGTAGCCTTTACTGTCTTACAATCAGCAACACCTGTTCAAGCTGAAGTTCATCGAGCTAAAGCTTTAGTTCTTAGTTGTATTGACTTTAGATTTTTGACACCAGAGCGCTACTTTTTAAGGAGAAAAAATGTCGATGGGGAGTATGATTGGACAGCTTTAGCAGGTGCTTCCCTAGCTGTAACAGGATTCCCTCATCCATCTGATGCTGAAGCATTTTGGGATCAGCTAGATATATCCTATCGACTACATCATATTGACAAAGTGATTGTTATCGACCATCAAGACTGTGGGGCTTATGCAGCTATGATTGACCTTAATTTAAGCAAAAATCCAGAGCTAGAGTTGCAAGTACACACAGATTATTTGAATCGAGCTTACTGGTCAATTCGCAATCGCTATCCTGATATTGATGTGGAACTTTATTTTGCGGCTCTCAACAAAGCAGAATTTAAAACTATTTTGCCCAAAAATGAAAATTATAATTTGAGTGAAGTCAAAGCTTGAATTTCTGATAAATATCAGCTTTTGGAGTCAATAATTGGGGTAAATATAGCGAAGCTGTCACCAGGGGCAAGATAGGCTGAAAGCATTGGTG